>JBIKVP010000134.1:0-3021 GCA_044356745.1 Beijerinckiaceae bacterium
TGCAACCCGTGCTCATTGATGGTGGCTCTTTACCTGCTTCTAAGATTACATCACCAACTGATGATCTTTCATCGCCCATCATGAAAATGCAGGGTGGCAGCGGTGGAAATGGTGAAAAAATTGTTTCGCTGGATTCTATATTAGATGAGATCGAAATAACCTATAATAGAAATATTCAAGAAATCGAAACAACCGTTGCGAATGCTGAGAATGCAGAAAGCGTAGAATTATTACAGATGTATGTTGAAAAATATCATGCGCTTTATGATGAAACAATAGATCCGTTTGTGAGTTTTTTAACCCGCAAAGATCAAATTACAGCTCAATCTGCATCACCTGTTAGTGGAGATAATTTAGACATTATGAAAAGATTAAAATACGATACTTTAAATTTTCAATTGAAAGCATTGCACGAACGTATGCAAAAGGTTTTAAAACAAATTGATGATGATTTCAGTGTTGAATGGTAATAATTCACTTTAGCTATAACAGCGCCATGCGTTTGATATTCGCAAAACATTAACCCTAACGGATTATCTCTAAGAGAACAGAAAAGAGTCTCATGAGATAAGGTCTGTCGGTGTCGGTTCATTTTTCGCCTTCGTTTAAGCATCAAAGTCCTGAAGTACATGCCTATGTGCGCATAAGACCACGCACACTTTGGCTGATGTGCACTGTGATCGCATTGCTTGCCATTTGGGGCGGAGGGGCGACGTGGTTCTTTTTATGCCGTGATGATCTGGTTGCGCGCGTATTGTCGCGTCAAGCTGATGTGCAATATGCCTATGAAGAGCAGATTTCATCCATGCGGGCACAGGTTGACCGTATTGCGAGCCGGCAGTTGCTCAGTCAGGATAGTTTCGAGGGACGCGTTGAGCAGCTTTTTGCCCGTCAAGCACAGCTTGAAAGCCGACATGCTTTGGTTGTCTCGCTTGCGGAAAGCGTTGGTGGGTCTCTGAGTGATCTTACTACAGGTTCACTGTCCGCAACAAAGCCCGCTCAACCTGTCGCGTCATCGTGGCCTGATACGTTAGGGCGCAATATCTCAGCGCAGCCAGTGCCTCACTTGCCCGTCAAACCAGCGCCTGTCACAACACCAACAGCAGGGCGCTCTAACAAGCCGCAGCCAGAACCGATTGAGATGCCAACATCAACACCGCCTTCAGCACTTGGTGGCCCAGAACAGCCTTTACTGCGTGGTACACGGGCAGATGCAGTATCGGAGCAACAACCCATCGCAGGTGTTGGCGGCCCTTATATACCTGCGCACAAAGGTGTGCTTGAACATATTCTTGTTACGGAAAATTCGCTCAAGCGCATTGAGCACATTCAGGTGAAAGCGCTTGGTCAGCTTCATCAAAAAGCAGTCGATGCGTCACAGCGGTGGCGTACATTAATCTCAGATTTGGGTATAAGCTTAGAGGGCATTGATCTTCAGGTGACACGAGCGCTGGAGAAAAAAGCTGAGCATGCATCCCGCTCAGGACAGGCGAATGTGTTTGATGTTCAGTTACAAAGTGTAAGACCGCTTATCGCTGCGGCGTCAACATTGCGTAAAGCTTTTTTGAGTTTTCCAATCAAGCGCCCATTGCCTTCAGATCATGATATCACCAGCCATTTTGGTCATCGCTCTGATCCTTTCACCAGAGCTTTAGCGATGCATTCTGGCATTGATTTCAGGGGTGAAACGGGTTCCCCTGTGAAAGCAACAGCGGCGGGTGTTGTGATCACGGCTCACTATTCTGGTGGATATGGCAATCTTGTTGAAGTTGAGCATGAGAATGGTTTGACAACACGCTATGCTCACCTTTCGGCTTTTGAGGTTGCAGAGGGTCAGAAAGTGCAGGCAGGGCAAACAATTGGTCGCCTTGGTTCAACAGGACGCTCAACAGCGCCACATCTTCATTATGAAGTGCGAATCAATGGCGATGCTGTTGATCCATTGCGCTTCTTGCGTGTTGGTGCGCGAAGTGGTGTGCGCTAATTTTGAATTTGCAAATATAAATACGATGTTTTTTGACCTTTAAAACAACCAAATCTGCGGTAATCCTTCAAGAATAATCAAAAAGCGCTGTCATCAGCATGACATATCTTGATTTTTGCACCGCAACATGAGATTGTTGCAGTGCATCATTAATATGGGTGATGCCACCCCGACTTATTGGGCGTTTCCTCCCTAAACTTTTCAGACCGCTCATTATGAGCGGTTTTTTTATCTGTCACAAAAAAAGCCCTCGATGAATTCGAGGGCTTTATAAAAATATAATAGAATAATTAAGGATTATGCATCTACTTGTTCAGAATCGATATTGTTATATTCATTTGCTGCACTTCGATAAGCATTTTCTCTAGCTTTTTGCACATACTCTTCACCGGTTTCACCCTCATGTGACATAGGAACCAATCCTGTATTGAGAGCAGTTTGGAAATCCACGTCTTCCCCCAAAATATGTTCAGCTCTAGAGTGAATCCAGTTTTCCGCAGTTTCAAACTCTCTTGAAGCAGTATCAGTCGCCGCTGTTAATCTAGCAACTTCTGCAACTGTTTCTTCTTTAACTTCACCACTTGCTATTTGCTCTTCTAACTGCCCTTGTGCCCAAGCTAGATTATTAAGGTCACCCTTTAAATCATCGGTCTCTTTTGCTGGAACATAGCCTGCTACACGATTTGATTCATCAGGAACGGTTGCGGCGCCATCAGCCCTTATGTTGGCTCCGTTCAAAACCGCAGTTCCGCTTTCAAGTGAAGCCTTGCTTTCTTTGGCAACTTTCTCAAAGTCCTTTTTAGCGGCATCTGGAACAACAGGATCAGCACTTTTAGCTTTCGTATCCTTGCGATCTATTTGATCAACAGTCATATTAAAGTCCTTTCATGAGTGAATTAAAAATTATCATATTATACCCCTCGTGAGTGAAGAGTTGGCGTTATCTTTTTATTAAGGTTGTTTTGATTCCAATTTGGTATGGGTACGCTTTTAGAACCAGACCAACGTCAGGAGCTTTTGAAACGCCACCGCACCGA
>JBIKVP010000135.1:0-3013 GCA_044356745.1 Beijerinckiaceae bacterium
GGTGCGGTGGCGTTTCAAAAGCTCCTGCCGTTGATCCGGTTCTAAAAGCGTACCCATACCAAATTGGAATCAAAACAACCTTAATAAAAAGATAACGCCAACTCTTCACTCACGAGGGGTATAGCTTTCAAATTCAGGTAATAAATTCTTATAACGTGAAATGCTTTTAAATGCGTTTTTACCAAGCCAGATAACGCGTTCTGGTTTTAGAATATCAAGTAAAGGTGCTAGATGCATCTCTACCGAATTTTTCCAAACACAGTCAGGTAACCGTGACGCTTCAATTGTAGAGAACGGAATAACATTAAGAATTGCTACGTCTTCCCAATCGACATTAAGTCGCTCTATAACCTTGTCGATGGTAGATCTCAATGACCAAGTAGTAATATCTTTTCGCTCAAAATCCATGAGCGCACGATGGTTTCTAAAATTAGGCGCATCACGAAATGCGCGGATTAGTTCCGCGTGTTTGAGGTCTTGTTCTTTATATATCGCGTTAGCACTTAAGTGTCCCTCGGTACTATTTCCGTTAGAACCTATTAAAGTATAGCCACCTGCCTTCCAATTGGTGCCAACGTATCCAGATCGAGCAAGACTTGAAAATTCAGTGCGAACTGTAGGACTATATGGTAACTCAGGATGCCATATTTGTTCGCGCGTCAGAGCCGAGGAGTGCGCCATAACTGCAATCAACTGTTCTGTTGCCATTAATAGGTCTCCATTACGTTGTTAGTGTTTGCTAGGTATAGACCATAAAAATGCCACCTTGCAAAAACATTCATAAGCGCGTAGAGAAACGCATTCAGGTTTCATGAATGACATGATGCCTGTTCTTTTGCGGAAGGCCTTTTCCCTGCCAAGGTGATGAGCCGTACCGCATTCTGCAACCGCTTGGGGGCTTGACAGAACACTGTTCTGCGCACGCGTCAGGGCATTTTAACACGGGAGCAGCCTTATGGCGAAGAAGATTACGGGGTATATTAAGCTGCAAGTGCCTGCGGGCGCAGCGAACCCCTCCCCACCGATTGGCCCTGCATTGGGTCAACGTGGCTTGAATATTATGGAATTCTGTAAGGCGTTTAACGCTAAAACGGGTCAGATGGACAAAGGGACACCAATCCCTGTGATCATTACAGCCTATCAGGATCGTTCATTCACCTTTGAACTCAAGATGCCGCCTGTGTCTTTCTTTTTGAAGAAAGCAGCTGGTATTCAGAAGGGGTCAACAACCCCGGGTAAAGGCGCGAAAATTGGCAAAGTCACCAAAGCTCAGGTGCGTGAAATTGCTGAAAAGAAAATGCCTGATCTCAACTGCGATAGCGTTGAAGCAGCCATGTCCATGATTGAGGGACAAGCCGTTTCAATGGGTATCGAAGTCGCAGCTTGAGGGGAGAACGAACATGGCTCATATTGCAAAACGTGTTGTTGCCTCACGCAAAGGCATTGATCGCACCAAGCTTTACACCTTGGAAGAGGCTGTTAATCTCATGAAAGAGCGGGCAACTGCAAAATTTGATGAAACAGTTGAAATCGCCATGAATCTTGGCGTTGATCCGCGTCACGCTGATCAGATGGTGCGCGGCGTCTGTAACTTGCCAAACGGTTCAGGCCGTACGGTGCGTGTTGCTGTGTTTGCGCGCGGTCCTAAAGCCGATGAAGCAAAAGCAGCGGGTGCAGATGTGTTTG
The DNA here is from genome assembly GCA_044356745.1 of Beijerinckiaceae bacterium. Lineage (GTDB taxonomy): Bacteria > Pseudomonadota > Alphaproteobacteria > Rhizobiales > Beijerinckiaceae > JBIKVP01. The sequence continues at coordinate 1,687 of JBIKVP010000135.1, forward strand.
GTGCTGAAGATCTCGTTGAGAAAATCAGCGGCGGCTTTACCGATTTTGATCGTTGTATTGCAACCCCAGACATGATGCCGCTCGTTGGACGTTTGGGTAAGGTGCTTGGCCCACGTGGTCTTATGCCCAACCCAAAAGTTGGTACAGTGACAATGGACATCACAGCCGCTGTTAAAGCAGCAAAAGGTGGTGCTGTTGAGTTCCGTGTTGAAAAAGCAGGGATCATTCACGCAGGAATTGGTAAGATCTCGTTTGATTCAACCAAACTTGTGCAGAATATCAAAGCCTTTGCCGATTCAGTTGCGAAAGCAAAGCCTGCTGGCGCTAAGGGAACTTATATTCAGCGCATTGCGATCACATCAACCATGGGGCCTGGTATCAAGGTTGATGTTGCTACGGTTATGGCAGCCTAAATTATTTGATATCTAAGCTGGAACGGTCTGCAAAAGCCCCTTTTCTGCGCTTCCGGTACTCACGTACATTAAGTACGCTGCGCTCCGGTTCTCTAAAAGAGACTTTCTTGACGTGTTTGCGCTTGTTATCAATATAGTTTCCATATTTCGACATCGCCCTTCTATTTAAAGGCGGTGTCATCCAAAACCAATCAACTCACAACAGCGAGCCAAAACGCTTCGTCTGTCATTTTATGCAGCGAAAAGGGCAGGAGCACTCAAATGAATATTATTGAACAGCTAGATCAAGAGCAGATTGCAAAACTTGGAAAAACGATTCCAGATTTTCAACCGGGCGATACCCTTCAGGTCAACGTGAAGGTTGTTGAGGGTGAGCGCACCCGTATTCAGGCCTATGAAGGCGTGTGTATTTCGCGCAATGGCGGCGGCATCAATGAGAGCTTTACCGTGCGTAAAATCTCATACGGTGAAGGCGTTGAGCGTGTTTTTCCGCTTTATTCGCCGATGGTTGATTCAATTAAGGTTGTGCGTCGCGGTAAAGTGCGTCGTGCGAAACTTTATTACCTGCGTGATCGCCGTGGAAAATCAGCACGTATCGCCGAGCGTGTCGATAAGGATCGTGGTAAAGCTAAAGAAGCTTAAAACCCTTTTATATCAATATTTAAACAACCCTCATCTCTCGATGGGGGTTTTTTAATTCAACCACAGTGTGCGCTGCCACTCTTTAATATAATTTTTAATTATATTAAAAAATAATTTTTGTGGTTTATTTTCTTGTATTTTAATTATATCTATACCCCTCACATTTGAAGAGTTGGTGTCTGAAGTATTTTGAAGTTATCGGATAGGCGGTCAACCCATAATCGTGCTTTTTGCGGAAAAGTGGTATTCAGGAAGCCAAGGATGGCCTTCAC
>JBIKVP010000136.1:0-3006 GCA_044356745.1 Beijerinckiaceae bacterium
GGTGCGGTGGCGTTTCAAAAGCTCCTGACGTTGGTCTGGTTCTAAAAGCGTACCCATACCAAATTGGAATCAAAACAACCTTAATAAAAAGATAACGCCAACTCTTCACTCACGAGGGGTATATTATTTATTTTCCTTAAAAGTAAACTTTTCTTGCCCTTTAATCCACTTATCGATCTTAACCTTACGAAAACGCCATGCTCTGTCAACCTTGACGCTGGGTACAGAACCTTCAGCGGCAATGCGGTAGAATTTCATTTTCACCATTTTGAGATACACCAACGCTCTCCCCCTCATGATATTATTGAAAGTCAACATAAAGAGGGTAAGGAGTAAATATAATTCATGAACTTTTGCATTTCAGAATAAAGGATATGTGGAAAGGCGATTAAAGCGCTGCAATTTTATCACACAGAAAAATCTTTTATTTTGTTGTTATTTTTCGTAAGCATTCATCACCATTCGCGTTAAGCCAGCAAAAATGTTGGTATATTTGTTGGTATAAAGCTAAATTGTATTAATTTTTACTTATTTAAATCAAATATTTAGCGAAATAATGCGATGACAGCTCTGGCACCATTTTTTATATCAGCTTTTAGTTCCGATGAAGTTACTTTTACTCAGGATCAAAACGTGTGAACATTTTCAAAGCGATTTTTAAACCGAAAGATGATGTGGCGATCCGATATGATGAGCCAGAAAATGCGCTTAAAACGATTATTGAGGGCGCACCTGTAGTTTTGATTACAGGACGTGCGGGCACGGGGAAAACGACACTTATTCGCAATCTTATTGAGCGTGATGGCGCTAATCAGGTTGTGCTTGCACCGACAGGCGTTGCAGCAATGAATGTTGGTGGACAGACGATCCATTCTTTTTTTCGTATTCCACCACGAATGCATAATTTAAACGATATTCAACCACGGCGCGGCGGTGCGAAACTGTTTAAAAATTTGCGACGCATCATCATTGACGAAATCTCAATGGTACGGGCGGATTTATTGGATGCAATTGATCACGCGCTTAAAATCAATCGCCTCAATCAACGTCCCTTTGGCGGCGTGCAGGTTGTTCTTGTGGGAGATTTTTTGCAATTGCCCCCAATTGTACGCGAGGATGATGCGCAAATTCTTGAAAATATGGGTTATGAAACGCCATTTGCCTTCAGCGCAAAATGCTTAACTGAGACGGATATACAGCACATTGAGCTATCCGTTGTGCATCGGCAAAACAACCCTGAATTTATTCGACTGCTTGGAAATTTACGTGCGGGTGAAGATGTCCAAGCCACGATAGAAACCCTGAATGAAACATGTTTAGGTGATCATAAACGTCATGCTACCCCTGTCATTCTAACAGCAACAAACGCCGTAGCCGATAAATATAATGTGATGGGTTTAAAGGCGCTTCCAAGCCCTTCAATAACATTTGAAGGGGTGATCGCAGGAGAGTTTAAACTCGATAAAGATAAGCTACCCGTCACGGACGCACTAACACTTAAAGTCGGTGCACGCATTATGATGGCTAAAAATGATCCCGCTAAAAAATGGGTCAATGGCTCTTTAGGAACGATTACCCGTATTTTAAAAGAGAAAATATGGGTCAAGCTGGATGATAAGCCTGATGAACATGAAGTCAGCAAAGCAAGTTGGGAAAACATTCGTTATGAATGGGATGCGCAAACAGGACGTATTGAGGCGAAAGTCGTGGGAAGCTACACGCAAATTCCTGTCATTCCGGCGTGGGCACTCACCATTCACAAAGCGCAAGGGCTCACGCTTGATCATGTGCGCATTGATCTGGAACGCGGAGCCTTCGCGTCAGGGCAAGCCTATGTCGCTTTGTCTCGCGCGAGAAGTTTAGAGGGGCTTTCCTTCGCCACCCCCTTGCGTGCATCTGACATTAAAATTGATCATCGGCTTGTTGAACGTTTGCGTTTGGCACTTCCTTATTGAGCTGCTTTTCGCGCCGCACGCCATAAAATCCATTGTTTACGCCATTGAGGCAAATCAACAATGGCAGAGCATAGCGTATCATCGCTTTTTTCAAGACGCGCTAGATATGGCTCAATAAGGGCTAAGTGAAGAAAAGCCGGTGCGACAGTTGGTGTAATATGTTCGCGCAACTGACGAACTTGTTGTACATGTCCTCGGATGAGGTGACGCATATGCGCCATAACAACGCGTAATCCTGCACAATTTTTTTGCGATAAAACATCCTCCACGCTGACCCCGTTTTGCGTTAAAACATCAACGGGAATATAAACTTGGCCACGCGCTACATGACGAGCGAATTGTCTGAGTAGCTCGGTCAATGTGTAGGCGACACCAGCGTGCCCCGCGACATCCGCTGTTAGGGGGCTTGGCCCTTCATTCAAAACAAGCGAAGCAAGTTGCATCAAGATTGAACAGGTTTCACCACAATATCCCTCTAAATCATGCAGGGTGGGCATCGGATCATTGTAAAGATCAAACGTGCGCGCATCAATAAGTGCAAGAAACGGCTGACGCGGCAAGCGATAAAGCTGGATGGTGTCAATGAGGGCGCCTGCAATAGGATTTGCCATAACATCCCCGCGTGCCTCGCCCATCAATGCATCACGCCACCATTGCAGACGTATTTCCCCTGGCATTGGATCAGAAATCACATCGCGCGTTCGAGCCATTTCAGCATTAAAGGCATATAGTGCATAAAGAGCTTGGCGGTGAGGATGGGGTGTAAAGAGATTAGCAAAATAGCGGTTGGGATCCTCGCGCCGCACCAGCGCTTCACACGCTGCAAATGCTTGTACCCGCCGTACATCGTCAAGATGCGGCTCATCAAATGCTTCAGAGTGAGGCTGAAGGGGCAAGAACATATTCATACCATTGTAATTGGCGCAAAAAACAATAAAAACAAGTTCTATACCCCTCGTGAGTGAAGAGTTGGCGTTATCTTTTTATTAAGGTTGTTTTGATTCCAATTTGGTATGGGTACGCTTTTAGAACCGGATCAACGGCAGGAGCT
>JBIKVP010000137.1:0-2927 GCA_044356745.1 Beijerinckiaceae bacterium
GTGCGGTGGCGTTTCAAAAGCTCCTGACGTTGGTCTGGTTCTAAAAGCGTACCCATACCAAATTGGAATCAAAACAACCTTAATAAAAAGATAACGCCAACTCTTCACTCACGAGGGGTATAGAATACGCTTATCATGCTGATAAAATGATCAAACCTTTGTTTTGCAGCTTAAGTCGTAAAGAATAGCGATAAAAAAGTGTTGCCCTAAAAAAATCTTGGCATAAAATTTACCTTACAACCATCGCAAGGTAAAAGCGCATGGCGGATAGGATTGACACGATATCAGGACAACAACGCGGTTCACCAGTGCGTGAACTCGACGAAAAACCACTGCTTGCTGATCCGTATTCCATATACAATAACTTTGGTGTGATGTCGCTTAATCCCAATGGCGCGGGTGAAAATGAGGATTATTTTCTACGTTTTGATGCAGCCATAAAAGGAATGAGCAATTTTCAGCTTGCTGCTATTCGGGATATGTTCAACCATCTGTCATCAAGCATTGCGGGGATTAATAATCCTGAAGATCGCAATATCACCGCTAACAATGTTCGCCAAGTTGCAAAGCTTATTGATCAGCGTTTAGGTTATAAGCATTCAACAAACGGCGCGGATAGCTGGCCTGTTGATCTTTATTCGCAAGTCAATTCCGATGCTGCGTCATCTGGCACATCCGCATCAAAACCCAAGCCCATTGAGTTTGCATAATCAGCGCTCTTTATAGTGCCTCTCATATCGCGCACCAAAATGTGTGAGCAATTCATAACCAATTGTTCCTGCGTTATTTGCAACAATATCAAGATCAAGCCCTTTACCGATTAGCGTGACAACTGCTCCGCGATGAACCTCCGCCTCAGGCACATCTGTCACATCAAGCGTGATAAGGTCCATCGACACGCGCCCTGCAAACGCACAGCGCACCCCTGCAATCAGTGCTTCACCAAAGGGCATATTCGCTTCACGTTTTGCATCAGTTGATGTTGCGCCACGTGGATAACCATCACCGTACCCCACACCAATGACTGCTAGACGTTTATTCTGAGATGCATGCCATTGGCCGTTATAACCAACTGCCTCCCCTGCCCTCACATCCCGTGTTTGAATAATCCGTCCCTTGAGCGTGACAACGGGGTGCATCGGATTGTGTTGATCAGGTGTTGGATTGCCGCCATAAAGCGCATATCCGGGGCGCACGAGATCATAAAAAGGTTTTTCAGGATGAAAAATCCCTGATGAATTGCTTAAAGAAGCCGTGATAGTTGGGAAAAGTGCTTTTACGGTTTCAAAGCGTGCAATTTGGTTTTCCGTTGCACAATCGGTGACATCTTCCGCACTGCTTAAATGACTCATCACCAGTGTGCAGGTAGTCATAAAATCAGCATGATCCCGCGCTAAAATATGTGCCTCATCAACACTTAATCCAAGACGGTTCATGCCTGTATCAATATGAAGCGCAAAAGCAAGATCACGCCCTTCAGATTGTGTCAGCGCGTGCCACTCAATACATTCATCAAGCGAGCCAAGTACAGGTCTCAAATTGTTGTTAATGTACACCGAACTTGTTTGAGGCATCAGACCATTCAGAACGTAAATATCAGATACGTCACACACACGTCGGGCGCGTATTGCCTCGGATAAATGCGCGACAAAAAACGTTCGGCAGCCTGCAGCGTAAAGCGTTCGCATTACGGGCTCTAGGCCAAGGCCATAACCATTGGCTTTGATCACGGCAGCACATGCTGAAGGCGCAACACGTGCCGCAAGCAGAAGCCAATTATCGGCAATGGCTTTAAGATCAATCTCAAGCCATCCTCCTGCTTCAGAGGAGGGAATAAAAGATTCGAATCGGTTATTCATGGTCTTTTCAACCATGAATTGGGGTATTGTGCCAGAGCAGGATTTAAAACAATGCTATGCAAAAACGCCAGCCGTCCCTTGTGAAAGCACTTTTAAATTTTTTGCAATACCTGCATTGAGTTGAGCATTGGCGGTGTTAGAAAGACCTTGCGTCGGCGCCATTGCTGCACCACCCGTAACCCCGCCAGCGCGTTGCAATGCGCCTGCAAAGCTATCGTCATCATCTTTTCCACCTTTACCAGCTTTTCCCGCTTTTCCACCTGCCTTATCCATTTTTTTCATGAGGCCAGGTGGGCCACCATGAGGATGGTTAGGAAATGCATCTTTCAAACTTGGCTCATTTGCCTTGGTGGTTGTGGGCGTAACAGGTGCTTTGGTTCCTGTTGTCAATAATCCAGCTTGGGTAAGAGCACGCCCTAAAACGTCTCCATTGAGCTGATTATTTGCTGGGACACCATTTGTTGTCAGGCTTGGTGGAGCCATCATGCTCCACATCCGCGCCATGTCATAAGAACCATGTCATAAGAACTAAGACCGCCTATATCTCGTATGCCGCCTGTCATGATCAATCTCCATTTCAGGAGCTAATCAATCACATATTGATTTCGAGCGCACTTATCGTTTGTTTTTACGATAAATTTTCAAGGTTAACCGCGTTGTGCAAAATCATTACGATAACGGAGGCTGAGCTTTTCTAAGCTGATTATTATGCTTAACAGATAAAGGATACCGGTTTCATAAAAAGCATTTGAAGTTTAAATCATCAAATATATTATAAATAAATAATAATATATAATTTTTATATATACTTTGTTGACTTTTAAGTAATTACTATTTAACTGATAGGAATGATATTTGAGGTGATTTAATGTCAAAAATTCCACAGAATAAATTGCGTGAGGACGCTCAAGGAGGTGTAGCAGGTAAGGCTCAATCCGATAACAAATCACCGTTTAATATAGATATACCCCTCGTGAGTGAAGAGTTGGCGTTATCTTTTTATTAAGGTTGTTTTGATTCCAATTTGGTATGGGTACGCTTTTAGAACCGGATCAACGGCAGGAGCTT
>JBIKVP010000138.1:0-2922 GCA_044356745.1 Beijerinckiaceae bacterium
ACAAAGCCATCCATGGCCTATCACGCTTCCAATCAGACAGACCTTAAAAATACTTTTGAAGCACTCGCCAAAACCATCGCGGGGGGCATTGAAGGCGATACAAAACTCCTTCGTTTAACAAAGTAATAGCTTACAAAATCATAATCTCAACATGGCAACTCTGCGATGTTGAGATTCTTCTCTTGCCCCGACTCAACGGACGTATTAGCCCTTGATATCAAGAATAGGGGTTAAGCGCGTGGGTAAGCCGGTTGAGCCACCACTGGGTGGGCACATTGAACATATCCAATTGAAAGATGCGCTTGAAGAGCGTTATCTTGCGTATGCGCTTTCGACAATTATGCACCGCGCCCTGCCCGATGCACGTGATGGCCTGAAACCAGTGCACCGGCGTATTTTGTATGGAATGCGTCTACTTCGTCTTGATCCGGATAGCCCCTTTAAAAAAAGCGCCCGTGTTGTGGGTGATGTGATGGGTCAGTTTCATCCTCACGGCGATCAGGCGATTTATGATGCGTTAGTGCGGCTTGCGCAGGATTTTGCGCAACGCTATCCACTGGTGGATGGACAAGGCAATTTCGGTAACATCGATGGCGATAATGCTGCTGCCATGCGCTACACCGAAGCGCGTATGACTGATGTCGCGCGGCTTTTGCTTCAAGGCATTGATGAGGACGCTGTTGATTTTCGCACCACATATGATGAAGCGAATGAAGAGCCGATTGTACTGCCTGCGGCTTTCCCTAACCTTCTGGCAAATGGCTCGCAAGGTATTGCAGTGGGGATGGCGACCTCCATCCCGCCACACAATGCCGCTGAATTATGCGATGCAGCGCTTTATTTGATTGCGCACCCCAGCGCGACATCGGATCAACTGCTCACGTTTGTTCAAGGCCCTGATTTCCCAACAGGCGGCATTATTATTGAGCCTAAACATTTGATTGCAGAAGCGTATCGCACAGGTCGTGGCGGCTTTCGCACACGTGCCCGCTGGTTTAAGGAAGATACGGGACGCGGCACATGGAACCTTGTTGTAACCGAAATTCCCTATGGCGTTGCGAAATCCCGCCTGATTGAGAAAATCGCCGAGCTGCTCAGTGAGCGCAAACTCCCCCTTCTGAATGATGTGCGCGACGAATCTGCTGAAGATGTGCGGGTGGTGTTCGAGCCAAAATCTCGCACCGTTGATCCTGAAATTCTCATGGAATCGCTTTTTCGCCTTACCGAGCTTGAAACGCGTATTCCAATGAACATGAACGTGCTTGTTGGGGGGCAGGTTCCGCGCGTTTTAGGTTTGAGCGAAGCACTCACTGAGTGGCTTAAGCATCGGCGTGTCGTGCTTATTCGCCGTTCAACGTATCGTTTAGGGGTTATTGATAAACGTCTTGAAATTGTGCGCGGATTGCTCATCGTTTATCTTGATCTTGATCGGGTCATTAAAATCGTGCGCGAAGAAGATGATCCTAAAGCTGAATTGATCAGGTATTTCACATTATCGGATGTGCAAGCCGAAGCCATTTTGAATACGCGCTTGCGCTCGCTGCGTAAACTTGAGGAAATGGAGCTAAAAAAAGAGCTCGATGCCCTTACCGCTGAAAAAAATGAGATCGAAACCCTGCTCGCTTCAGATGACATTCAATGGAAAACGGTCGGATGGGAAATTCGCGAAGTTCGCAAAACATTTGGCCCTGACACACCGCTTGGAAAGCGCCGCACCACCTTCAGCGATGCGCCCATCACAGGCAGCATCGACATGACCGAAGCCATGGTTGAGCGCGAACCGATTACGGTTGTTGTCTCTAATAAAGGCTGGATCAGAGCGCTCAAAGGCCATGTCAGTGATCTCTCAAGCCTCACGTTTAAGGGGGATGATACACTCAAAATCGCTTTCCCCACTGAAACAACGGCGAAAATTCTTGTGATTGCCAGTAATGGCAAAATCTTCACGCTGGACGCATCGAAACTACCAGGTGGACGCGGATTTGGCGATCCCGTTCGTCTTATGGTTGACTTGGAAGAAACCGCACAAATCGTGACTGCGTGCCCTTATGTCAGTGGGCAGAAATTTCTAGTGGTGGGTTCAGACGGACGCGGGTTTGTTGCGCCAGCTGAAGATGTCATCGCCAATACACGCAAAGGCAAACTCGTTCTCAATGTTGATGAGAGTGAAAAATTGATCCTGTGCGTGCCTGTTGCAGGCGATCATCTTGCCATTATTGGCGAAAATCGTAAATTACTGATCTTTCCCCTCGCTCAGGTTCCTGAAATGGGACGGGGAAAAGGCGTGCGTTTACAGCGCTATAAGGATGGCACAGTGTCCGATGCCAAAGCATTTAATTTGTCCGAGGGTCTCACGTGGGTTGATACATCCAACCGCACATGGACTGTGGTAGGCGATGATTTACGTGAATGGGTTGGCAATCGCGGTGAAAGTGGGCGCCTGCCGCCAAAAGGATTTCCGAGGAATAATAAATTTGCATAAAAAAAATGACTTTTATATGATTTTTTTATTGTCAAGATATATTTTAGTTGACGCTTTAATCTCTTTATGTCACTAAAAATATATTTTGAACATAGTTAAAGGGCTTGTCATAATGTCTCTTTCTGACCTGAATAAACAAGGTAACTTTTCCTTGCAACGCGCGTCACAATTGCCTGCAGGAGTTAACACCGTCTCTGAACAGCGCAGCACGCTTAATGACCTTGCTGCTGAAATGAATACTTTTTTACGTGAGGCAGCAGAACGTGATCCTAACCTGCGTAGAGATCTAGAAAATTCAGGTTTCAATCCATATCATATACCCCTCGTGAGTGAAGAGTTGGCGTTATCTTTTTATTAAGGTTGTTTTGATTCCAATTTGGTATGGGTACGCTTTTAGAACCGGATCAACGGCAGGAGCTTTTGAAACGCCACCGCACCGA
>JBIKVP010000072.1:0-10340 GCA_044356745.1 Beijerinckiaceae bacterium
CATCCCGCTCGGTGCGGTGGCGTTTCAAAAGCTCCTGCCGTTGATCCGGTTCTAAAAGCGTACCCATACCAAATTGGAATCAAAACAACCTTAATAAAAAGATAACGCCAATTCTTCACTCACGAGGGGTATATATAAAATAAAAATACATTCCTATGCATCCGTTCTCTATTCATTCGCTTTGTGACCCGCTGCAATGCGCGTAAAAGCGTCTTTAAGCCATGGGGAGCGCTCAACGAGACCAAAGCCAAGACTACGGATTAATCGCAGCGGTGTTATATCATTTGAGAACAACATATTGAGCGACTCAGTGGCTAAAGCCATGGCTACCGCAGCAGGGCGGCGTATTTGCACATACGTGCTCAGTGCTGTATTGTCAGCCACATCAAGACCTAATCCAATTGCTTCTTCAAGACATTGGGCAAGACAAGCGGCATCTTGCATCCCTAAATGTAAGCCCTGACCTGCCAAGGGGTGAACGATGTGCGCACTATCACCTAATAAAACAATGCGGCCTTTTATCCACTCTCGCGCCAAACCACGCCACAATGGAAATGCTCGCACCGGACTTTCAAGGCGCATATCACCGAGTTCAGGCCCTGCTCGCATCATTATTTCACCTAAAATATCATCGTTTTTAACCATGTGAGAAGCAACTTCGCGCTTTTCTGTCCAGACAAGAGATGAACGATAGGGGAAGGTTTGATCTGTTGAATTTGCGCGCAACGGAAGAATCGCAAAAGGACCGGAAGGTAAGAAGTGTTGAAAAGCTCGTCCTTGATGATCAAATTGATGTGAAACTGTCGCGACGAGGGCAGTTTGTCCGTATTGCTTTTCAATCCAACCAAAATCTTGTGTGTCGCGTAAATTTGAAGTGGCACCATCCGCTAAAACAATCAGATCTGCATACGTTGATTGTTGATCATTTTCAGAAAAAAGTGTCGCCCCAAACGTGTCTTGCGTCAGACTGCTGACATGTTTTGCAACGAGTGCAATGCCAAGCGTTTGAGCTGCGTTTCTTGCAGCATTTATAAGATGCATATTTGGAATGATCGCAGCGAGAGGTTCGTTCTCCCCAAATGTCAAAAGTGGAGCACGTAGCGGCTCATCAAGCGCACTATCAGAGAGCACCAAGCGTGTAACAGGTTGCGCTTGCGCTTCTATTGCATCCCACACATTCAGTTTACGCAACAGATCAAGTCCAGCCTGAGCAAGCGCGACAACACGGTTTTGATCTTTAAAGGGTTTATCAAGTGATGCGTCAAAGAGTGAAATTTGAACACGATCTTGGAGAGCATGTTGAAGGCATAGCGCAGCGATAAGTCCGTTAGCGCCTCCACCAACGACAGCAATATGAGGCAAACGGTTTGGCAAGGCACTCATCAAATACCCTTTGTAATACGATGTATTATTTTATACGGATATCATGCAGAAACAAGGCAATAAAAAAGCCCGCTTTGGAGCGAGCTTAATATCTCTCACATCGTGAACACTTTAAGCGGCAAGCTTTTCACCGCGAACGGCTTGTTCTATTGTGTCACGCTGAATACCAATATCTTTCAGTTCGTGATCTTCAAGCTGAGATAAAGTCTCAATGGCTTCACGCTGTGCAATATAAGCATTCACTTTTTCAATTAATAATGAGAGAAACATGTCTCTACTCCTGTAAAAAAATGTTGATCCACATCCCCTTGGCTGCGTCATTCAACTTAAAAGAATATATCCTGAATCGACGCGACTAGGCAGATGAGCAAATACAATTCAGATGTGCACTAAACGCATGAATAAGGAATTAAATTTTAACAAACATACGAAATGCGCATGACTATGGTTAAAATTTTGCTGATCACTTATTTAAAATAGCGACGAAAGTATAATTGTATTTAAAACTTATGCGCGGCCAAGACCGCTCTCTAAACGTGCCATTTGTTGACGAATGCCAACGTGAACACGCCCTTTTGGGGTTTCAACCATGATCTCACCCGGTTTTAAGAGGGGATCAGACTCAATAGAGCGAATGGTCGTGCCCCGAGCATACGTGGTGATGGATGAGATATTCTCTGTTAGTGCAGCGTGATCCTCAGGGGCGGCGTGAATGCTAACCCACACAGCATCCGCATATTCACGTAAGGCACGTTGCACAGCGCGCCGCGCGAGTTCACCTGAATCCATTGCGCCGATCATTTTATCAATCGCGGCAAGGACAATGCTCGTCAGATCATTCTCAGCTGCCATAAGCGAGTTTTTGACGGCATCAACAGCCTCAAGCATATCTTCGACTGCGTTTTTAATGCCTTCGGCATAACCAATATCAAAACCTTGCTGACGAGCCTGCTCCATAGCATGAGCAGTTTCCTCCTGCGCAGTATTAAGAATGCGGCGGGTCGTATTTTGATATTCTGTTGCTTTGACTATACAATTTAACTCTTCAGGCGAGAGAATGCGACGACCGGGAATGAATGTTGGTGGCTGGTAGCTCATTAAATTGCCTCAAATCACATCAATACAGCATTTTTAAATATGATAGCATCATAAATTTCATCAATGATGAAACACAGACACTTGTGTAAGATACCACACTTAAGCACTAGGGAAAAAATGTAATGCTCAGTGAATATATTGGACTTGCAGCGTTTGGAGCGGGACTGATCAGCTTTTTGTCTCCCTGTGTTTTGCCTCTTGTGCCGCCTTATTTAAGTTATATGGCGGGTGTTTCGTTTGAGCAGATGCAGGCTGAAAATCGTCCACACGCGGTGCAAAAACGTGTGCTAATGGCTGCACTGCTTTTCGTGCTTGGATTTTCCACGGTTTTTGTCCTGCTTGGGATTACCGCATCCATCTTAGGGCAGCTTTTGCGTGCGTATTTAGACTGGTTGAGTATACTTGCAGGTGTTGTCATTATCATCATGGGGCTGCATTTTTTAGGCGTTTTTCGACTTCTTTTTTTATACCGTGAATGGCGTCCGGAAATTGGAAAGCCTGCAGGGATCGGCGGCGCCTATCTGATGGGGCTGGCTTTTGCTTTTGGATGGACACCATGCATCGGACCTGTATTAGGGGTTATTCTTGCAAAGGCTGCATCTGAATCAACAATATTGCAAGGCGCAGGATTGCTTGGGCTCTACGCGGCGGGACTTGGTGTGCCATTTCTTTTAACGGCGTTTCTCACGCGTCCGCTTCTTGCATTCATGAATAAAATAAAAGCACGTCTTGATGTGGTTGAAAAAATCATGGGCGTCCTGCTGATTTTAACAGGTATTGCATTTTTATCCGGTGGAATTGCCACTGCTTCATATTGGATTTTGGAGACATTTCCACTCTTGGGGCGGTTAGGGTAAGTAATGGCGTAAAAGGGCTTCTTTATTGCGCTACATTGTTCTAAACAAAAAGCGAATGAATAATTTTCAGGTGGATGATGGTTGATATTTTTAATGAGATCAGTGACGAGTTACGACGCGATAAAATGGCACGGCTCTGGGATCGTCATGCGGGTAAGATCATAAGTTTGCTGCTGGCACTGGTCATTTGTTCCGGTAGCTGGAGCTATTGGCAATATCATAAAACGCAAAAAACCCAAGATGCGGCTGTGCGCCTCAATGAGGTGTCAAAACACATTCGTGATGGCAAGAATCAAGAGGCTGAGAAAGTCCTAGAAGACCTCGCAAACACCACATCAGGGGGCTATCAACCCCTAGCGCGGTTGCGTTTAGCGGCTGAAGTCGGCAAACGCGACATTGCTGCGGGCGTAAAAGCATTTCAAGCATTAGCGACAGATCAAGCGCTTTCTTCGGAATTGCGCGAGCTATCCGCCTTGCGCGCGGTGATGCTGAATGTTGATAATGTGAGCTTTGAAGAAGTGCGCGCAGCCATTGGTGCTTTGAATGCGCCTACCAATCCATGGCGAAATAGCGCACGTGAAATGTTGGGGCTCTCTGCGCTCAAAGCAGGACAATTTGAAGAAGCGGGCCGCTATTTCGATTTGGTGATGATTGACCCGCAAGCAACACCGTCAATGCGTTCACGCATGGAAGTTTATGCTGAACTGGTGCGCTCTTCCATCGTGATTAAGCCTTCAAAGTCTGGATCGTGATGTGATCATGAAACCAAGCGTTGTTATTGTTGGGCGTCCCAATGTAGGAAAATCCACGCTGTTTAATCGCCTCGTGGGCAAAAAACTTGCGCTTGTCGATGATCGCCCAGGGGTCACGCGTGATCGAAGGGAAGGTGAGGGCAGCTTAGGGCCGCTTGAGTTCATGATTATGGATACAGCCGGATTGGAAGAGGCGCCGACAGGTTCCCTCAGTGATCGGATGCGAGGACAAACTGAATCAGCGATAACATCAGCCGATGTCATTTTATTTATGATTGATGCACGCGCGGGGCTATTGCCTGATGACAGAGCGTTCGCAGAAGTAGCGCGGCGTTCTGGTAAGCCTGTTATCTTGCTTGCTAACAAGGCAGAGGGTAAAGCGGGACAAAACGGCGTTTGGGAAGCATTTCAGCTTGGCTTAGGCGAACCTATACCCATTTCGGCAGAACATGATGAGGGGATGAGCGATCTTTATCACGCTCTGGAGCCACATATTGATCTTTTATCAGGTTATGATGCTGAGCCTGAAGAGGATGAAGACGATTTTTCAACCGAGGAAACGGAAGAGCAGGCACTTGCGCGCGAGGCAAAACGTCTAGCTAAGCCACTGCGTATTGCAGTTGTTGGGCGACCAAACGCAGGAAAATCAACGCTGATTAATCATCTCATTGGTGAAGAGCGACTTTTAACAGGGCCTGAAGCGGGGATCACGCGTGATTCAATCTCTGTGAAATGGCAGTATAAAGGTCGTGACCTTATGTTGTTTGATACGGCGGGAATGCGCAAGCGCGCGCGGATTGAAGATAAACTTGAAAAGCTTGCGGTGTCCGATGGTTTGCGGGCGGTGCGCTTTGCGGAAGTGGTCATCGTACTGCTCGATGCGACAATTCCGTTTGAAAAACAGGATTTAACAATTGTTGATCTGATTGAACGTGAGGGCAGGGCGCTTGTGATTGCCCTGAATAAATGGGATCTTGTTGCAGATCAAAAGGGATTGCTAACAACATTGCGTGAAGAAGCGTTGCGCTTGCTTCCTCAAGTCAAGGGGGTTGCTGTTGTGCCCGTGTCAGGTTTGGCAGGATCGGGAGTTCCGAGTTTGATGCAGGCGGTGATGGACGCAGAGAAAATCTGGAATACACGCATTTCGACATCAAAGCTCAATGATTGGTTTCAAGAAGCTGTGCAAGCGCATACCCCTCCAGCTGTTTCAGGATTCCGCATTAAACTCCGATACGCGACGCAAGTTAAATCACGCCCGCCCCACTTTGCGATTTTTGGCAATCAGCTTAATGCTCTGCCACAATCTTATGTGCGTTATCTTGTGAACAGTTTGCGCGAAACGTTCGGCCTGAAAGGAACGCCCATTCGCACATCACTACGGACAGGTAAAAATCCGTATGATAAAAATAAGTGAGAAAGACTTAGGCGCTTACCTGTTTAAGAAAAGCATCAAACTCTGAACGCACATTTCCAGATATCACATCCGAATTACGTGTTGCCTCATACGCTTTATTAGGTGTTATTGGTGAATATTGCGCCAGTTTTTCTGCAGTTTCGCGCGTGTTAGAAGTATTTTCAACAAAACAAATCAAAGATTGGTCAATATTGCCTTGAAATCTGGATATGGCGCTTTCTATATTTTTTTGACGATTACGTTCATCACCAACTGATAGTTATTTTTTAAGACGTTCTATCGCTTCGTTTCTATCTTCTAAATGCTGCGCTTCATATTCATCAAATTTCTTTTCGATAGTAGAGAGATGACTCACAAGCCACGTCCATATGAAGCCAAATATTCCGATAACAATGACAATTGCTACACCCAGTGCAATTTTACTTTTAAACGTGACATCATCAATCTTTTTAAGAAGATGAGCATTTAAGCTATTTGTAAAGCGATCTGAACCATCAGTTAAAATAGTTTTCTGTTTGTTATAATCGTCGCTGTAAATCAGCTGAGATGCTTCATTGAGTTTGCCTTGACGAATCAGCTCAATTGCCTGTTTTATCATAAATAACCAGCTGATCATTCGCTGCACTTGTTTCCGCATTAAGGCGATCTGCAATGGCTTTTGGCGCAAGAGCTGTAATGTTATCAATCGCTTTGTAAATGTCAGGCAAAATTTTCTCGTAGCGCTCAACCCATTCAATTTTACCCGTTGCAGCCCCCATCCGCGCTGACATTGTGAGCTGCTCATCATTAAGTAAAATCTGACCATTGAGTTCAGAGGCATACCGTGCTGTTCGAGTCACTTCTTCATACGCATGTGTAAAGCGGATGCGCTCAACCATGAGCAGCCCTATCGCAAGTATACTTGCTGCTAAAACTGCAATGACAGCTTTTTTGGCTGCTGATGTTGCACGCCGTGCACTGTTATGATCAATTTCATAAAACATCAATTTTGTTCCAAAAATATGTTAAATAATGGCGTAATCCTAGACGACTACATCTCAAAGATGTATTAATCCTCATGGAATGAGTACGTCTACCCGTAGATACGATTGAGGTTATATGCTAATTGAGTTAGTTGAATTGAGCACTTTATTAAAGCCTGGATTCCGGCTTCTCGGCATTGACTTAGGCACCAAAACAATCGGACTGGCAGTATCAGATCGAGATCAGCGCCTTGCAACACCGCTCTACACCATTAAGCGCAACAAATTGAGCCATGATGTTGAAGCGCTACAAAAAACGATTTTAGAGCATAACATTTTCGCACTTATCATTGGCTTGCCTCTGAATATGAATGGCACTCAAGGTGCGCGCGTGCAAAGCACGCAAGCTTTTGTCCGTAATATTGCGCCCCATATTGCGTTGCCAGTGGTGCTTTGGGATGAGCGTCTTTCCACGGCAGCTGTCACGCGCACACTTTTGGAAGCGGACACATCACGCTCGAAACGCAAAGAAGTCGTCGATAAAATGGCCGCTGCTTACATTCTTCAAGGTGCGCTTGATCGCTTGCAGGCGATGCGGTTGTCTGCAATATCGGATCGTTAATAATTCGTTCAATTTTTCGCCACAATCCCATTTTTGGGGGTAGACAAATCAGGCGCGAAAGATTCATATGAAGGTGATTCGATGTTGATCTTAAACGGTGTATAAAAGCATTATTTTTTGATCAATATTGTGTTAACGCGTTGAAAATGCGTATCTTTTGTGTACAAGGGCTTTGCCCGCTGTCGCGTCACTCGAAGATCATAACACTGCAATATAAGTGATTATTGCATGTGTCGTGATCTCTCACATATTTAAATTCAAAAACAATTAAGGAACCGCATATGCGGAACTATGTCGCTCATGATTCAGCGCAGTGGAATGGCTTTGCCCAATTTGTAAAGCGCTGCTCATCTGGTTCATTACATTGGTTGTTGAGCCGCTTGTCGTGGCGTCAGCCCGCATTGCTTTTGACAACACTTTTAGTGTCTAGCATCACAGTGGCTTTAATGGCGTTTCACATTTCATCGATGCGGGATAGCGCTTTTCAACAGGCAACCCAAACGCTTGAAATGGTGACACGTATGGTGTCAGCGCATATCGCTACACAAAGACGAAAATTCACCGATCAAGCTGAAGCGTTAAACGCACATGATCATGTGACTCATTTTATTCAAGGATTACCATCATCATATGCGGCAAGCATATACGTTTTTCAGACTGATGATAACGGACAGTTTAAGGCACACTCCACGCCTGTTGCGATCGAACTCTCTACATTTAAGCCGGTCCTCCAGGCGATTTTGCAACACTTTGAAAAAGATCCAACCGCAAGTGTCGTCGCGGTGGACTTGCCCGATCAACGTCCTGCATATGCCATCGTGCACAAGATTCCTGAGTTTAACACATCACTGATAACGTTGATGTCCCACGCTGATGTTTATGCAAGCTGGCACAACGAACTTATTCTTGTGGGACAGTTAGTTGTCGCGTTTTGCTTTGTTCTTCTCGGGCTTTTGAACGCGCTTCTTGTCTATAAACGCGATCATGCGCTTGCTGATCAAAAATGTGAACAACTTAAGAAACGCATGGATACCGCTTTGTTACGAGGTCAATGCGGCTTGTGGGACTGGGATATTGCACAAGGCCTCGTTTACTGGTCGGACTCGATGTACGCGGTTCTTGGGCGTCAACGCACGAGTGATTGTTTGTCATTTGGTGAGCTGCGCGCAATAACACATCCTGATGATGATAATCTTTATGAATTGGCTAATCACGCGGCAAAAGGCGGAAGTGGTTTTTTAGAACACGATTTTCGCTTGCTTCACGCTAAGGGGCATTGGGTATGGATTAGGGCAAGGGCGCATCTCGTGCGGTGTGCGACAGGGTTATCACAAGAAGATGCAACGCTTCTCTCACCTCACAAAGGGGTTCATCTCGTCGGTATAGCGATTGATGTGACAGCGCAAAAAACATTTGCACAACGCACAGAAGCATCTGATCAACGTCTTCGAGATGCGATTGAAGCAACCTCTGAAGCATTTGTGTTGTGGGATGAAAATCGCCGTCTTGTTCTTTGTAATGATCGCTTTAAATCTATGCGTAATTTACGCGAAGAAGACGTTAAAGTTGGTGCGCATTGGCATGATGTGATGGCAGCATCCGCATTACCTGTTCATGAGAATTATCTCACGCCTGAAGATGATGTTTTCGATGATGGCCGCACAATAGAAATAGAACTTGCCGATGGGCGTTGGTTTAAAATTAATGAGCGTCGAACCCGTGAAGGTGGCTATGTTAGCATCGGTACAGATATTACGGCGCTTAAACAGCAGGAATTGCACTTAACAGCTTCAGAGCATACGCTTCAGCAAACGGTTGAAGCCATGACACGCACGCAAAGCCAAATGGAATTGCAGGCACAGCAACTCACTGAACTTGCAGAAAAATACCTAGAGCAAAAAGCACACGCTGAAAGCGCTAACCATGCTAAATCTCGTTTTCTAGCAAGTATGAGTCACAATTTGCGCACCCCTTTAAATGCGATCATTGGTTTTTCCGATATGATGGAACATGAAATATTTGGCAAACTGGGTTGCGATAAATATGTCGAATATTGCCATGACATTAAAATAAGCGGCCAATATCTGCTCTCGGTTATTGATGATATTCTTGACATGTCGCGTATTGAGGCGGGGCGCATTATTCTTGAACGCCAACCACTTGCCGTTGAAACGATGTTAGAAACGTGCCTGAAGTCAATACAGCCACTTCTTGAAGAAAAGAAAATCAGTGTGAGTATGCGCATAGCAGAAATGTGTGATGTGAACGCCGATAAGCGCGCTTTGCAAAAAATCATGATCCATATTTTAGAAAATGCTGCAAAATACACCCCTCAGAACGGTGAAATAAAAATTCGCGTGCGCAAAACAGAGAACGCTGTTAATTTCGCAATTGAAGATAATGGACGTGGTATTCCCAGAGACGTTGCCCGTAGACTTGGACAACCTTTTGAGCAAGGATGCGCCCATCCACATCATGCCGCACAAGGCTCAGGTCTTGGTGTCGCGATAGCACGCTCGCTCACGGAAATGCATGGCGGTGTTTTGCGTATCAAATCGACTGAAGGTGTGGGTACGATTGTTCTTATTCATATTCCCCATGCTCTATCAGCAAATCAGTTGATTAACCCGCGCTTGGAAGACCAAGATGATCTTAGCATTGATGACATTCAGTTATCACTGCCAATAGGAGATGTGGTTGAATTTCGCAAAGTCGATCATGTGAATCAACCACTCTCACAAACAAAAATTGCACCAACACTGGACAGTGATGTCATCACATCCTTCGAGCGCAGCGCGCATGGTGAGAGTAACTCTCAACACAATATCCATGTCTTGCAACAGCCTGATACAGTCTCGCCGCTATCTGTGCGCAAAGTTCAAGCGCGGAATACCTCTGCTTCGCATCGTCAAAGTATTAAATGGCTCAAATCCTCAGCATAATTAAATAACAACGATGATTTTGAGCTAAAAATTATACGTTATGATTAAACAAATATTTCTATATAATTGAACATATCGTTAATGGCATAGTATTCTCGCATGGAGGATGGCATGGCTGTTAACAACGAAATTCCGTCAATGGGTTCAAGTGAAGCGGCACAAGCTGTCGTGCAGAATTTAGGCGATATACCCCTCGTGAGTGAAGAGTTGGCGTTATCTTTTTATTAAGGTTGTTTTGATTCCAATTTGGTATGGGTACGCTTTTAGAACCAGACCAACGTCAGGAGCTTTTGAAACGCCACCGCACCGA
>JBIKVP010000073.1:0-10278 GCA_044356745.1 Beijerinckiaceae bacterium
CGTGAAGGCCATCCTTGGCTTCCTGAATACCACTTTTCCGCAAAAAGCACGATTATGGGTTGACCGCCTATCCGATAACTTCAAAATACTTCAGACACCAACTCTTCAAATGTGAGGGGTATACAAGGCATGCGATTCATGTAGGTTTTTATGAAATCCTATTCTCAGTTTGCTTTTTAAAGGACTTTATGTCGGAACACGTTCTCATTTATACGCTTGTTGCAAGTTTAGTTACAGCTTTTCTGTTCGGAATGGCGGCTAAAATGCTGCGCTTACCGACAATTCTTGGTTACCTCATTGCAGGTATCGCCATTGGCCCTCATACACCAGGATTTGTTGGCAATATTGAAATTGCTAAACAGCTTGCGGAAATCGGTATTATTCTTTTGATGTTCGGCGTTGGGCTCCATTTTTCATTAAAAGACCTCCTTGCCGTTAAAAGTATCGCCGTTCCGGGGGCTTTATTTCAAATGATGATTGCCAGTGGAGCGGGCATGTTGCTTGCGATGGCATTAGGATACCCTATTAAAAGCGCATTCCTCTTTGGATTTTCGTTGTCTGTTGCCAGTACGATTGTGTTACTGCGCGCGCTGGAACCACGTCAACTGATTGAGACGCAAGCAGGGCGTATTGCTATCGGCTGGCTGATTATTGAAGATGTGGCAATGGTGTTAGCGCTCGTCATGATTCCAGCGTTTGACGATCTGCCTCCCACATCTGCCTCTGAAACAATTGGTGTTTTTAGCCTGATTGTGTTTCAGGTTTTATCAAAAATCGCTTTATTTTTTGTCTTTATGCTTGTCATCGGGCGCTTTTTCCTTCCCTTTTTTATTGTGCGTATCGCCCGATTAAGGTCGCCTGAATTGATCAATTTGGGGATATTAGCCATTGCGCTTGGCTTTGCTGCGCTTGCTTATGTGGTTTTTGATGCATCGTTTGCGCTTGGCGCATTTTTAGCGGGTATGGTTCTTAATACCAGTACGATTGGTCGCAAAGCTGCGGAAAGCTCACTGCCTATGCGTGATGCGTTTGCGGTTTTGTTTTTCGTATCCGTGGGGATGTTGTTTGAACCAAAAACGCTCATTGAACAACCAGTTGCAGTGTTCATGACATGTCTCGTAATTGTTGGCGTAAAAAGTCTGGCTGCATTTGTCATTTGTCTCATGTTCCGAAAGCCGCTTCAGACAGGATGGCAAACGGGATGGATTGTCAGCATTGGCCTTGCGCAAATTGGCGAGTTCTCTTTCATTCTAGGGAGTTTAACGCTTGCTAAAGGGCTCATTTCTCAAGAATTATACAACCTTATTCTTGCTGGAGCCATGCTATCAATTGTGGTGAATGCCTTTTTGTTTCGGGCTTATGATGCTTACGTCAAGCGCTTGAATGAAGCGACAGAGGTCGAAAAATTATCTTAATCACATCTTATTATGGCGTTGAATTATCGCATTTTTGATTTCGCTCGCGTCGTCGGAAGTGCGTCCATTGGGTTCTCTGGCCAGACATGTTTAGGATAACGCCCTTTCATGTCTTTGCGTACATCATGCCACGATCCTTTCCAGAAGCTGACAAGATCACGCGTGGTTTGAATGGGGCGTCTCGCGGGTGATAAAAGATCAATCACAAGGGGTGTGCGGTTTACACCAATGACGGGATGCGTTCTCATGCCGTAAAGCTCTTGGACACGTACTGCAATTTTAGGCTTGTCCGGATCAGTGTAATCAATCTCAAGCATGCTGCCTGTAGGCGCAACGATATGAGGTGGGGCTTCTTGTGAGAGGCGCTGCATCGTTTCATATCCAAGATGAAACGTTAAAGCATCCATCAATTCCTGTGATGTGAGCTGATTAATCGCTATTTTTCCTACCATAACAGGCAATAACCACGTGTCCAGCGTTTGGGTGAGGATGTCGAGCGTCATCTCAGGGTATAAATCGGGAGAGTGATGACGCAAAAAGGTGTAGCGCTGAACATGATTTTCGAGTGTCTTAAAACCTTGCAGCGTTGATAATCCGAGCGTGAGAAGCCCCTCAATGAGAGCGCGTGATGCATGATCATTTGCTTCAACGGAACGTGGCTGCTCCTGCAATATCAGTGCGCCTAGGGACACGATGCGACGCGCGCGCAGTGCTTGAGCGGATTGATCAAAAAACACGTCATCAGTCGTGACAATCTGATCTTTCAGGTAGCGATGAATATCATCAATATCCATGACAGCGGCACTCATAATACGGGCGTTTTCAGCGCGTCCTGTGATGTCGGCCACGCATAAAAATTGTGATCGCGCCAAAGATGTCGCTGGATCAAGCGTAGCACTGCGCCCGTTGGCGAGTTGATAAACACCCGCTTTATCGCCCCGTAACATCGCAATCTGTTGCGGAAAAGCCCACGCCAGCATGATGCCCGTGAGCGGTTGTTCCGATGTTTGATGGATGAGGGGATCGTGCCTTAAGGCGCTCACCCAGCGGTTTGCCATCTCTTTGGCCTGTTTTGCACGCGGTGAACGCTCATGCTCAAATTGGGTCAAGCGCATATCAAGATCAGGAGAATCCCCCCCTAATCCACGTTCCATGATCATGAGAGCAAGGTGAGCGGCGCTTTCTTCCCAACCCATAAGGCGCGCTTTTATCAGCATGTGAGCAAGACGCGGAGGAAGCGGAAAATCGAGCAGCTTGCGCCCATGATCTGTGAGTGCGCCTGTTTCATCAATCGCACCCAGCGTGAGTAAAAGCCTCTTTGCCTGAGTGAGCGCAGCATTCGGTGGCGCATCCAGAAAGCGCAAATGACTCAGATCACAAACACCCCATGCACGACACATCAGAAGCAATGTCGTCAGATCCGCTTGTTTAATCTCAGGTTCAGGATAGTCGGGCAGTGCCCCATGCGCGTTTTGCGCCCATAAACGATAACACACGCCCGCTTGTGTGCGTCCCGCGCGTCCACGGCGTTGATCGGCGTTTGCTTTGGAGACGCGCACGGTTTCAAGGCGGGTGATCCCGATATGAGGTTCATATACAGGCACGCGTGCAAGTCCCGTATCAATCACAACGCGAATGCCCTCAATGGTGAGCGATGTTTCGGCAATGGATGTCGCCAGAACAATTTTACGTTTATCGAGTGCTGAAGGCTGGATCGCCTCATTCTGCAAATGCCGCTCAAGCGTGCCGTACAGCGGATAGATTTGGACGCTTTTGTCATGAAGCTGATCGTTCAAACGATTCATCACACGCTTGATCTCACCTTGCCCCGGCAAAAAGACAAGGATTGACCCTGTGTCCTCATGCAGAGCTGTTTTGATCATCGCGCAAACCTGATCTTCAATGCGCAGCATGGAATCGCGGGGGATGTAGCGTGTTTCAACAGAAAAGCTACGTCCTTCACTGATGATAACGGGAACATTAGGAAGCGTGTCATCAGTGAGAAGCGCTTTAATCCGCTCCCCTTCCATCGTCGCGGACATAACAAGGATACGCACGTCAGGGCACAATGCACTTTGCGCATCGAGCGTCAACGCAAGGCCAAGATCCGTATCAAGAGAGCGCTCATGAAACTCATCAAACAGCACCGCGCCAATGCCGTTAAGTTCAGGATCACTTTGCAACAAGCGCACAAAAACACCTTCCGTCATCACCTCGATGCGTGTTTGAGCGCTGACAAGCGTTTCAAAACGCATCCGTAAGCCCACAGTTTCGCCAACCCGCTCGCCTAACAGAGAGGCCATGCGATCCGCCGCCGCTCGTGCGGCTAGCCGTCGCGGCTCTAAAATGATGATTTTTTTATTCGCACACCACGGCGCATCTTTGAGAACAAGCGGTGTCAGCGTCGTTTTCCCCGCCCCTGGCGGCGCAATCAACACTAAGCGGGTAGACGTTTCAAGCGCCTTTATTACCTCATCCATCACCGCCTGAATGGGGAGGGGGGGATGATCTATCATTCTTGTTCGGAAAGTTTGATGAGGTCTTCAACGACCACATGAACATGGGTCAAGGGGTTACTCGAACCCGTCTGTTGATGCGATTTCAATATTGCATATGAATTGTCGATAGCTTTTTTGATAATATTTTCATCGATATTGATATGACACTGTGTTTTATCATAGTTGGGAATGTGTTTGCGAACTGTTCTAACGACGTCAGGACAATTTTTAAAAGGTTTCAGGCATTGATCAAAATGACACAGAATCCAAAATTCAAAACAGGGCATACTGTGAATGCATTTGAATTGAGCGTTGCCTATTTTAGTTTTTGTTGCTTTTGCAATAAACTCGTTAATGCCATTTTTGCCATCTATATCAACAACACAGTAAACACGGTCATAACTTTTACCCGTTCTCATCAAGCCTTTTGCATGGTTGAGTACTGATTCCCAATCTGTTCCACCACCACCATTCACGTCAACATAACGGCTTAGCCCATAAAATTTAACACATTCTTCAAAATATTTAAACTCGGTTACTTCACCTTCACATACGATAAGGATGTATTCTTTTTGTTTTCTATTTTTCGGGTTACGACGAAAATTTCTAGTTGGCTTTCGTGTCATTACATGAGATCCCCGATGTTGGGGATTGCACCATAGCGTCCACCAAGGTAGCGTTTTTCAAAAGCTTCGTCAGCCTTGCCTCTAAATTCACTCAAAGCCACTAATTCACTCGCACCAAATTTTACTTTATCCATGAACCAGATTTGATCACGACTAAGCTGATTCATGATATTGGTGTTATGGGTGGTGAAAATGAGCTGAGCATTTTTCTTGTTGATTTTTGGATTTTGAAAAAGAGAAATAATCCCCTGAAGTGCATGAGGATGCAAACTTGCTTCGATCTCGTCAACTACAAGGGTAAGCCCATTATCAAATACATCACAAACTGGCCCCGCGAGTGCAAATAGTTTTTTTGTACCATCAGACTCTTCTGAAAAATCTAGTGTATAATTTTGTTTTTCCTCAGTAGAGTGAATTGTTTTGATTTTATATTCATTTTTTATCTCATTAATAAGTTCTTCTGGTACCTCAGCTTTGATTGCATCTTGTATGATGTTCATGATAAATTTTAAATGGTTGCCATCAATTTCTTTTTCTTCAACCATAACATCTGAGAAAGAGACATCAAAACAATTCATAAATGCCATTATACGTTTTTTTTGATTATATTTACATATTGCCTTTGCAGTAAATCGGGGAGTAAATGTTTCTGCCTTAATAAAAATTTCTAGTTTATGGCATATCCAATCGAACGGTTTCTGAAAATTTTCTGATTCAAATTGAACAGCTGTAGATAGAAAAAGCGCATTGTCGCGAGTAACATTCTTCCAAGCTGTTTTCTCACCCTTAATCATAGAGCCAATTTTAAAATCACCTTGATTTCGCATGAGCCACGTTTGTGGTGTTTGCTTCTCACCACCTTGCGGTGTTGCGTGAAGCCATTCTTCATACACTTTTTCATGATCCGCTGAGAACCCATATTCAAAAAGGTAATTGTCATGGATAAAACTGATTGAAAATTCGGACGGCTGCTCTCGGTTTAGCTGTGAGAAAAGAAATGGTGTCACGTCAATTGGATCGCCTTTCTGTTTTCTTGAAGATGATCCAAAAACGAATTCCCGAAAAAAATTCAGAGCTTGAATAAGATTACTCTTGCCTGAACCATTCGGGCCATAAATGGCTGCAATTTCAGTAAGTAGCGGTGCGCTGCGAAAGCCTGTTTCAATGTGACAGCGTGAACCTTCTGATGTTGCGGCTGATTTGCTTGTCACCATCGAAAGCGTTTGCTTGTCCTTGATGGAGCGAAAGTTTGTGACGCTGAACTCGATTAACATAATATATACCCGTTCTAAAGCCTATATAAGCGCATTTTCGGCTTAAAATGACGTTAAAACAATTTTGTGGCGACTGAAAGGCCTTTATTTATTCAGGCACGTTTCAAAAACCGTTCGAAAACACAAATTTTCCATTTTGAAAAGCAACTTTGTGCGCCTGTGCGCGTTACGTCATAGGATATCTATAAATAATCAGGAGCGGCAATATGTTAAATGGTAATCTTCTAAAAACACTCCCAATGATGGCAATAGGGTTTGGTTTGATGAGCGCTTTTGCAGCACAAGCTCAAGCGCAAGCACAGCAAGATCGTCAGTTACGGGTTGGTGTTTTAGAGTGTAACGTTTCAGGGGGGATTGGTCTTATCGTTGGTTCGCAAAAAACCATGACGTGTCGCTTTATGCCGGGAAATGGCCGCCGCCAAGAGGTTTATGTCGGTCGTATCAATCGCTTTGGTCTTGATATTGGCGCAACAACACAAAGTGCGATTGCTTGGACAGTGTTTGCACCAACTGATCGTTTATCACGTGGCCAGCTTGCAGGTACTTATGCAGGTGTAGGTGGTGAAGCAACAGTCGGTGTTGGTTTGGGCGCGAATGCGCTTATCGGGGGTTCAAATAACACAGTCGCTTTGCAGCCACTGTCTGTTCAGGCGCAAACAGGGCTTAATCTTGCAGCAGGCGTAACGAGTTTAACGTTGGAGCGCAGACGTTAAAAACCATCGTCATGTCAAAAATTTTTAAAGAAGTCGAGCATGTTTCTCGGCTTTTTTGTCGTACGAAATGGGGAGTTATAAGCATTAAAACACCTATAAAAGCATTGCTTTTTTCAAAGGCAAAAGTATGGACGAAAGTTGATATGCATTCTACGAATAGTGCAGCAATGATTCGTTTATGCTTTTAGCCCTTGCACTTTTTATTCTTATCTTTCAAATGGTTCATGACATAAATCGTTGAAAGTTGACCACAAAACTATCTTAAAGGAACACATGATGAGCGAAGCTCCAAAGCCTAAACGTCCACTGTCTGCTAAAGTGCTTAACCAGCTCTTTTTCGAAGCGCGCACCTATAATCACTGGCTGCCTAAGAATGTACCTACATCTATGCTTAAAAGGCTTGCAGAGACCCTGATCATGGCGCCGACAAGTGCCAACTGCTTACCAGCACGTATTGTGTTCGTAAAAGGTAAGCGCGGCAAAGCCAAACTTGAAAAGTGTTTAGCACCAGGCAATGTTGAAAAAACCATGAGCGCCCCAGTGACGGCCATAATTGGCTATGATCTGGAATTTTATGAGCAGCTTCCTAAGTTGTTTCCACACACGGATGCTAAAGCGTGGTTTGTGGGCAATGAACAACTCATTCAAGATACCGCTTTTCGCAACTCATCCCTTCAAGGGGCTTATCTTATCATGGCAGCACGTAGCTTAGGCCTTGATTGCGGCCCGATGTCAGGTTTTGATGCAGAAGCGATTGAAAAAGCTTTCTTTCCAAAAACGAACATTAAAGCCAATTTCATATGTAATTTGGGCTATGGCGATCCAAAAGATCTTTTCCCGCGTGCACCACGCTTTACCTTTGATGAATATTGCTCAGTCGTTTAATCACACATGACCGGAAATGTCCCCGAATGGAGTGTTTCAGAACTTTCTGGAGCGCTCAAACGTACGCTTGAAGATGCCTTCGGGCATGTGCGCTTGCGAGGAGAGATTTCTGGCTATCGTGGACCCCATTCATCGGGGCATGTTTATTTCACGCTTAAAGATGCCAGCGCCAAGATTGAAGCCGTCATTTGGCGCGGTGCATTTTCCAAATTGTCTTTCAAGCCGCAAGAGGGGCTTGAAGTTATAGCCATCGGTAAGATCACCACCTTTGCCGGCAAATCAAGCTATCAGATTGTGATTGAACACCTAGAGCCAGCGGGTGTTGGCGCACTTATGGCACTGCTTGATGAGCGGCGGCGTAAACTTGCGGCTGAAGGTCTTTTTGAAGAAACCCGCAAACGCCCCTTACCCTATCTTCCCCGCGTCATTGGCGTCATTACCTCGCCCACTGGCGCCGTGATTCGTGATATTCTTCATCGCTTGCATGATCGCTTTGCGCGTCATGTTGTGGTCTGGCCTGTGCGCGTACAAGGAGAGACAAGCGCGCAAGAGGTTGTCAACGCTCTGAATGGCTTTAATGCATTGCCCGAACATGGCGCTATTGCACGCCCTGATGTGCTTTTAATTGCACGCGGCGGTGGCTCCCTTGAAGATCTGTGGAGCTTTAATGAAGAAGCGGTGATCCGCGCCATTGCGGCAAGCACCATTCCCGTCATATCTGCCATCGGCCATGAGACGGACTGGACGTTGACAGATATGGTCGCGGATAAACGCGCACCAACCCCCACAGGCGCGGCAGAAATGGTTGTGCCTGTTCGTGCACAGTTGATCGAAACGCATCGCGATTTAGCCTATCGCCACACGGCTGCCATGACCCGCACCGTTGAGCGCGCAAGACGTGATGTGAAAGCGCTTACCCGCGCGATGCCAAGCGCATCAAGCCTGATTGAAACGGCGCGACAAAGCGTTGATATGCTCACCTTGCGCCTTGATCCAGCCTTGCTGGCCAATGCACGTCGCCATGAAGAGCGCTTGCAGCGCTTAAGCACACGGCTCAAAAACCTCACCCCGCAAACGTTTATCGCAAAGCTCAATGCAACGTTAAGTGGTCATGATATTCGCCTACGCGGTGCAATGATCCAGCGCACGCGCTTTGAAACGCAACGCCTGAATGCGCTCACCCATCGCCTCATCACATCAAAACAAAGCGTCATCCGTCATCAACGCGAGCGCCTTGCAATGGAGCGCACGCGCCTAAACTCACTCTATCCACGTCTCAAACCAAGTTTTGAACGCATCATCATCCAGCGTTATGAGCGCATCAAACACACGGCCATGTTGCTTGATTCGCTCTCTCACAAACGCGTGTTGGCACGCGGCTATGTTATCGTGCGCGATGAAGCAGGGGCACTTATTCGCCAAGCCGCGCAGGTGAGCACACACCCCCTGATGACGCTGACATTCGCCGATGGAGATGCTAAAGTAAGCCCATCATTGAGCGCGACATCTCCTCACGATGCGCGTGCACACGAGGTAAGCGCAAAGGCGAGCGATAAAACAACCAAGACAAAAACCACCCATCAAGGCGATTTATTTTAAACCAAGCACCACACACCAAACACCAAACACTAAGAGGCGATGATCATGAACCACATGCCGCACGGGGGCGAACAAGGCGGCGAAGCCGTCCTAGAATATCACACGCCAGAATTTAAAGTCATCAAAACAGGGCGCTTTGTGCGCTGCGCCGTCACAAATGCCCCCATCCCCCTTGATGAGCTACGCTACTGGAGCGTTGAGCGCCAAGAGGCCTACGCTTCTCCTGAAGCGGTGATGCAGAGTTTTAAAGAAGTTTGAGGAGGGCATGATACGCTTATGCAATAAAGCGGATTATGAAGGGGCTTAAAAAAGCAGATTAGGGCGCGTTCTCGGTTCTGCCCCGCGTGCAAGTGAGATTCGCAACCGCAAGCGTGCGCTAACAATGGATATGGCCTATAAAATTCACACGGCATTCGGCATTCTCGCCTATGTACTCTTAAAGCCCTATCACTTGGCAAATCATCACGTGAAAAATCACCCTCTGACAAGGCAGACATGTATTTAACAGGACGACCATACTATAAAATACTGCATTAATCCTATGACGGACGCAGATTTTAATGGCCTTGTAATGGGTTTAAGAGAAAGGCAAGCTTTTGCCCCGAATAAAAGGC
Source organism: Beijerinckiaceae bacterium (assembly GCA_044356745.1). GTDB lineage: Bacteria > Pseudomonadota > Alphaproteobacteria > Rhizobiales > Beijerinckiaceae > JBIKVP01. Next base: position 9,625 of record JBIKVP010000073.1, read on the forward strand.
GGCGCGTATTGTGCCAGCATCTCAAAATTTCTCTCGCTGAAGCCTGAAATAGCTAGAAGAAGTTGGATTAATTATCCTTGTTTTCAGAGGCAATCCTCTTGGCTTCATTTAAATCAATCTTTGCTTTGTACCCGCAATCTAAAAGTAAATTTAGCAACTCTCCGCCACTAATTAAAGTGATTGGTTTATTTTTAGCAAAATCATATGCATCATGACAAAAATTTGATGTTGTAACCAATATTCCTTTTGTTGCACCCTCATTCATTACTGTGCCAAAAAGATCTCTCACCGCTGAAACTCCAACCAGATTAGTGTATCGCTTTGCCTGAATAGCTATTTTACCACCTCTTAGTGGATCTGGATCAAAAGCTATTGCATCTACTCCTTTGTCACGGCTAGATTGAGTTACCTTTACTTCAATTCCGTCACGACTAAATTTCTTTTCAAAAATCTCCCTAACTAGATGCTCAAAATCCTCCCAATTCATAGCGGCTAAATTGACTGAGTCATCGAGGTCTTTTGCAACCTCATATGACTCAATAAATCTCTTATCATATGTATACCCCTCGTGAGTGAAGAGTTGGCGTTATCTTTTTATTAAGGTTGTTTTGATTCCAATTTGGTATGGGTACGCTTTTAGAACCGGATCAACGG
>JBIKVP010000017.1:0-32363 GCA_044356745.1 Beijerinckiaceae bacterium
GTGAAGGCCATCCTTGGCTTCCTGAATACCACTTTTCCGCAAAAAGCACGATTATGGGTTGACCGCCTATCCGATAACTTCAAAATACTTCAGACACCAACTCTTCAAATGTGAGGGGTATATTAGGAACATTTTTAGTTGGTTTAGGCCTCTTGCCGTTTTTTGGCACGGGTCTCACCACTTTGACCATGACTGTGATTGTGGGCATTGGGGCGTTATGTGTGTGTGATTTCACGAACAAGCGCACCGCTGGTTTGTGCGCTGTAGGGCTTCTTGCGGCTCTTGCATTGCCCTTTGATTATTATAAACAATTTAATCTTGGCAATTATCGCGTTGAACAGGTTTATGAAGGGCGTTCTGGCGTGGCAACCTATGTGCCAACCAGCCGCTTTTATCATATTATTGATATGAATCGCACCGCTTCGGCCTCAGCCCTTGTGCGTGATCCCTCCCCCACCGATCAATACGAGGCTTGGCGCTGGAACCTGACAGATTTATTTGCGGTTGATCCAACATTTCGACCACGCAACGTTCTCATTATCGGGATAGGCCATGCGTATTTAATGGATGCCTTGCTTGATCTTCCCTTTATTGAGCGGATTACGGTTGTTGACATCTCCGAAGAGGTTGTTCAGGCCGTTAAAGATCACACGAAAAGTTCTACAAAGCGTGTTTTCACTGATCCGAGAGTCAAAATCGTGATTGCCGATGGGCGGCGCTATGTACAGCAAGCACTTGCACGCGGAGAGCGTTTTGATCTCATTCAAACAAAAATCAATGAACCGTGGCACGCGGGATCGGGTAATCTGTTTACGGTTGAGTTCATGAAACTGCAACGTCAATTGTTGACGAATGGCGGTTATCTTGGCGTGCGTCCTCTTGTCGGCCATGCGCGTGATGCGCTTCAAGTATTCGATCAAGCGCTTTATACAGGGTATTATCACGTTTATTTTAAAAATGGCACGTTGCCTGCAATTACACAGGCAACGATTACCCCTGATATTAAGCGTGCATGGTTTTCAGACTTACCCGGACGCGAACCTGTTGCGCAACGGGCTGATACATTGAATGTCTTGGTTTTAGATAACCCGCAAATCCTGTCAGATGTTGATGCTAATACAGATAATAACCCGACATTTGAATACTACTGGCTGCGTAAAATCCTTGGTATTTGGCGCTCGCCCCGCGTTGAATTATCAAATCAACAGTTTGCACCCTTGAAAAAGACTGTGCCTGTGGTTGTAGTGAATTGAAAACGCATACATGTGACACATGAACATCATTGCGAGGAGGCGCAAAGCTCTGACAAAGCAATACTGACAATCTGTGATTGCCGTTTACAGAGCTGGATTGCCACACTTCCCTCGGATCAAGCATGTCCTCGGACTTAATCCAAAAATCCGAGGACAGCTTACAAGGACGGAAAAGGTATAGAGGGCGTTTAACCCGCCAAAGCTTCTTTTTGCTTTTCAGAACGCTTGCGATCATTGGGATCAAGGATCGTTTTACGCAAACGGATGGATTTAGGAGTCACTTCCACCAATTCATCATCAGCAATCCACGCAATCGCTTTTTCAAGCGTCATTTTGATGGGCGGTGTAAGACGCACAGCTTCATCTTTTGACGTTGTACGAATGTTGGTGAGTTTTTTGCCCTTGAGCACGTTGACTTCAAGATCATTCTCACGGGTATGTTCCCCCACAATCATGCCTTGATAAACCTTCCAACCGGGCTCAATCATCATTGGGCCACGATCTTCAAGATTCCATAAGGCATAAGCAACGGCTTCCCCTGAATCAGTTGACAGTAGCACGCCATTACGACGCCCTGGAATGTCACCTTTAAACCCTGCATAAGCATGGAAAACACGGTTCATAATCGCCGTGCCACGCGTATCTGTCAGAAGTTCACCTTGATAGCCAATCAGGCCACGGGTTGGTGCATGAAACACAAGACGCTGGCGGTTGCCCCCTGACGGACGCATTTCCAGCATCTCAGCTTTGCGCTCAGACATCTTCTGAACGACAACGCCTGAATGCTCTTCATCAACGTCGATAATCACTTCTTCAATGGGCTCAAGCATTTGGCCTGAGTCTTGGTCACGCTTAAACACGACTTTAGGACGCGACACACCTAGCTCAAAGCCTTCACGGCGCATCGTTTCAATCAAAATAGCGAGTTGCAATTCCCCGCGCCCTGCTACGACAAACGCATCTTTATCCGCTGATTCAGTGATCTTAAGCGCGACATTACCCTCAGCCTCTTTAAACAAACGATCACGAATAACGCGACTTGTGACTTTATCGCCTTCTGTTCCAGCGAGTGGTGAGTCATTCACCAAAAATGTCATCGACACGGTGGGCGGATCAATCGGCTGTGCCTGAATGGGTGTTTCCACTTGTGGATCGACGAATGTATCAGCCACAGTGCCTTTAGTCAGGCCTGCGATTGAGATAATATCGCCCGCTTCAGCTTCTTCAATCGGCTGACGCTCTAACCCACGGAACGCGAGAATTTTCGAGACACGTCCTTGCTCTACAACTGAACCATCTCCTGCCAGCACTTTAATCATTTGGTTTGGCTTAAGAGTGCCTGATGACACACGACCCGTGATAATACGCCCTAAATAAGGGTTAGCTTCAAGCAACGTTCCGAGCATCCGGAACGGACCTTCTTCAACGGTGGGTTCTGGAACATGCCTGAGCACAAGATCAAATAACGGTTCAAGCGAGCCATTTTCTGGCATTTCCGGCGAAAGTGACATCCAGCCTTGTTTCGCTGAGCCATATAAAATCGGGAAATCAAGCTGCTCATCTGTTGCATCAAGCGCAGCGAACAAATCAAACACTTCATTCACAACTTCAGATGGACGTGCATCCGGCTTATCGACTTTGTTGACCGCAACAATCGGGCGCAGGCCAATTTTGAGCGCTTTGGAAACCACGAATTTTGTTTGTGGCATGGGGCCTTCAGCGGCATCAACCAACACGATCGCACCATCAACCATGTTCAAAATACGCTCAACTTCACCGCCAAAATCAGCGTGACCGGGCGTATCAACGATATTGATACGCGTGCCATTCCAAACCACAGATGTGGCTTTAGCAAGAATAGTAATGCCGCGTTCTTTCTCAAGATCGTTAGAATCCATCACGCGCTCAGCAACCCGCTGATTTTCACGGAACGAGCCTGATTGTGAGAGAAGTTTATCAACGAGCGTAGTTTTGCCGTGGTCAACGTGAGCGATAATCGCAATGTTACGCATTTTCATGAGATATATGAGCCTTTAGAACAATCCAAAACAAAAAACCGGCTAATCATGAGCCGGCCATTTCGCATTGCAATAACACTTTATTGTTTATCTGCCAAGGTGAAAGCTTCACACGACAACATCAATTAGTCGTCATCTTCACTGTCGTCCATCTCACTCCATACAGGAGCGTTACGATAAGATGATCGACGGTCTGTGCGAATGTCACGACGCTCATCATATGAGCCATATCTGCTACTGGAATTTGAAGACCCATTTGAACTGCTATTTGATGAAAAAGGGTCTGAGCTGGAATTATTTGAAGTATTGTTTGATGTGTTCGTGCTTGTATTTTCTGCATGAGCACCGCCGCTTGCACAAACAAGTAAGGCAATGATGAGATAAGTTTTCATATGATGCGTCCTTTGTACAATATTTTAGAACGCTCAAAACGTTGCCCTTTAAAAAGGCTATTTCAAGGCTCAACGGGGAGCTCTGATCTAGCACCCCATTCCGCCCAAGAACCATCATATAAGCTTTGCGCAGGATAACCTAGCGTTTCAAGGGCAAGTGAAACAATCGCCGCAGTCACGCCTGAGCCGCATGTTGTGATGACAGGTTGTGTCACATCAACACCAGCATTATTGAAAATCTGTTTTAAATCCTGTGCGGACTTCAAACGCCCACTTTCAATAAGTTCACTGTAAGGAACGTTAAGGGCATTTGGCATGTGCCCTGCGCGAACACCCGCACGCGGCTCGGGTGCTGTTCCCGCAAAGCGCTCACGTCCACGTGCATCAACAATCTGCGCGGATTTTGTCTTGAGTGCATTTAAAATATTAGTGCTATCAGTAACTGCCGAATGAGCAAACTGTGGCTTAAACGTTGTTGGCTCGGGAGTTGCATCGCCTGTTTCAAGTGCAAATCCTGCATCAACCCATGCCGTAAGGCCACCTTCTAAAATCAAAACGTCACGAGCCCCCATGACTTGAAGCATCCAGCGTATACGCGGTGCGGAAAACAGCCCTACCCCGTCATAAACAACAATCGTTTTATCATGAGATAATCCCAAGAAGCCTGCTTCACGTGCAAAAACGTCAGGTTCTGGCAGCATATGCGGCCATGGGCTTTGGGTGTCACGGATATGTTCAAGATCGAACCATACAGCTTGAGGAATATGCCCCGCGCGATATTCCGCTTGGGCATCGCGGTTCATGGCTGGCAGATACCAAGAGCCATCGACAACCGAAATTGCGCCATGATTTAAGCGCGATTGAAGCCATTGTGGCGTGACGAAAATATGCATAACCAGTTTTCTTCCTGCTGGTTAAGTTATTTCCAGCCATAAACTTCTATCACGGCAGGCATCAAAATAACGACGAAAAGAACAGGTAGAAAGAATAAAATCATTGGCACTGTCAACTTTGGTGGCAGCGCGGCAGCTTTCTTTTCCGCTTCATTCATGCGTTGATCACGGCTTTCCTGTGCCAGAACACGTAATGCCATCCCGACGGGAGTACCGTATTTTTCGGCCTGAATAAGTGCTGTACACACCGCGCGTACCATTTCCAATCCTGTGCGTGTGCCAAGATTTTCATAAGCCATACGGCGCTCTGACAGATAAGACAGTTCTGCGGTTGTAAGGGTTAGCTCTTCTGCCAAATATAAAGATTGAGAGCCAATTTCCTGTGAAACCTTGCGAAACGCCTGTTCAACCGACATCCCCGATTCAGCACAGATCAATAAGAGATCAAGCGCATCAGGCCATGCACGACGCACCGAGAGTTGACGCTTCTGTATAATATTATTGAGATAGATCTCAGGAGCTTTTAGTCCTAAAAAAGCGCCACCAAGTGCCATGCCAAAACGCGTTAATGTGCTGTAATCACCTGTTAAAATCACAAATACGTAAAACAATCCGAGTGAGAAAAATACGACAGGGCAAATCAGTCGAAAGACAACAAACATCATCTCAGCACTACTGCTTCTAAAACCTGCTTGAAGCAATTTTTCTTTAGACGTATCTGTGCCAAACCATTGTGAAAGATTGAAATTTTCAACAAAGTTTTTCACTGCTACTTTTTGTTCGTAGCGGATGGAAACTTTTTGCTGTGAGGCTAATTTTTCGCGTTCACGTGCACGAATTCTCTCGCGCTCAACACCGACAGAACGCAAGCGCTGTTTAAGAACGTCTCTGTCAAGAATTGGAAGCGCAAGCGTAAAAACGGTTGCAGCAGCAGCGACAGCCACAGCCAGAGAAAACATAAACTGGCCATTGAGTATTTTGCTCATTACCAAATCGATCATTGCATTAATTCCTTACATATCGAAATGGATCATTTTCTTCATCATGAAGACACCGATCAGCATCCAAAATGAACTGATGGCCAGTGAAACTTTTCCAACATCTGTCGTCCACAAAAGCGAAACGTATCCCGGAGATGAGAGTGAGAGCAAAATCATCACCACGACAGGGAGCGATGCAATAATGGCAGCAGATGCTTTCGCCTCCATACTCATGGCCTGCACCTTACCCTTCATCTTCTTGCGCTCACGCAACACGCGCGATAAGTTGCCAAGAGCCTCTGAAAGGCTTCCACCGGCTTTTGTTTGAATGGCAATCACGATGCCAAAGAAGTTTGCCTCGGCAACAGGAATACGCTCGTACAGCTTTGAAACAGCTTCAGGAACCGGAACACCCATGGTCTGAGTATCAACAATGTTACGAAACTCTGTTTTCACCGGTTCAGATGCCTCGTTGGCAATAATCCGTAAACAATCACCGAGAGGCAATCCAGCTTTCACACCCCTGACAATCACATCCATTGCATTAGGAAATTCATTGATGAATTTGTTTAAGCGGCGTGTTTTCATAAAATGCAGAATCCACATCGGGATACCAAAGCCACCTGCAAAAGCGCCACCTACCGCAACCACAAGCTCACCCGTAATGACATATGCAAAAAAGCAAGTCAAAAACCCAGCGACTATGCTCATGACAATAAATTTTGTATTGGTCATATCAAGACCAGCTTGTGCAATGCGCATTTCTAATGTGACTTTGCGCTGCTTATTTTCTTTTTGATCAAGCTCTTTTAAGCTCTGCGCCACAAGTTCACGACGATCTTGCGCTGTGTTTTTGGATGTTGTCGCTCTCACAGCAGTGGTTTGAGCGATGAGTGCTTTTTGTCTTTGCTCTGCGCGTAAATCACCTGATAAATAAGGGTATAAAAACACATAAGCTAATCCACCAACGGCAACCATGGCCATGAAGCCAAGTGAAAGCGTTTGAAGATTTAAAAATTCTAAACTCATGTGTTTTACTCGCTTATACTGCTACACGCCTGAAAATGCTCAATCTCAAAATATTTACCCGTGACCAAACACATACGAAGCGCGATTAAAGTGACAAAAATCAACCTTCACCAGCTTCTTTACTGCGCTCCATTTTATCCAAAGCAGCCGCCAAACGGCCTTCTTCATTGTAGTAACGCGCACGCTCCCAGAAGCGTGGACGACCAACACCTGTTGACTGGTGTTTGCCGATAATTTTGCTATTCGCGTCTTCGCCTAAAATATTGTAGAGCACGATATCCTGAGTGATAATCACATCACCTTCCATACCCATCACCTCCGTGATGTGCGTGATACGGCGAGAGCCATCGCGCAAACGTGATGCTTGCACCACCACATCAACAGATGAACAAATCATCTCACGAATGGTGCGCGATGGAAGGGAAAATCCACCCATCGTGATCATGGATTCAATACGCGACAGACATTCACGTGGGCTGTTCGCGTGAAGCGTGCCCATGGAACCATCGTGACCCGTGTTCATCGCTTGCAATAAATCGAAAGCTTCAGGTCCACGTACCTCACCCACGATAATCCGTTCAGGTCGCATACGCAGACAGTTCTTCACGAGATCCCGCATCGTTATCGCGCCTTGTCCTTCAATGTTTGGCGGACGTGTCTCAAGACGAACAACGTGTGGTTGTTGAAGCTGCAATTCTGCGGCATCTTCGCAAGTGATAATACGCTCATCATCATCAATGTAGCGGGTCAGACAGTTAAGAAGTGTCGTTTTTCCAGATCCTGTACCGCCTGAAATAACAACATTACATCTCACGCGACCAATGATCCTTAAAAGCTCAGCGCCTTCTGCAGATATCGAGCCAAACTTAACAAGCTGATCAAGTGTCAGCTTGTCTTTTTTAAATTTACGAATGGTGAGTGCTGCCCCATCAATCGCAAGAGGCGGGCCAATCACGTTGACGCGTGAACCATCTGGCAAACGGGCATCGCATATCGGAGACGATTCATCAACGCGGCGTCCAACCTGACTCACGATGCGCTGGCAAATATTGATGAGTTGTTGTGCATCTCTGAAGCGCACATTTGTCGTTTGAATCTTACCGTTCACTTCGATGTAGGTGCGATTTGGGCCATTGACCATAATATCCGCAATATCATCGCGTGCGAGCAAAGGCTCTAAGGGGCCGTAGCCGAGAACATCGTTACAGATATCATCAAGAAGTTCTTCTTGCTCTGAAATGGTCAGTGCAAAGTTTTTAAGTGAAATAATTTCATTCACGATGTCTCTGATCTCATCACGTGCCGATTCAGCATCAAGACGCGCAAGCTGAGACAAATCAATCGCTTCAATTAAAGCACCTAAGATCAAGCCTTTTTTGCGATAAAATTCTTCTGACTTCAGATTAACATCTGCAACTGGAGCAGGTTCTGATTCTTTTGCATAAGAACGAACAGGCTCAGATGTAGCGACAGCTGCTGCTGAAGGTGCTGACACAGAAACAGCGTTGCGTGATTGCGGCTCTGATGCAATGACGCTACTGCCTGACGGCGGTTTTGTACCCGTTCCGCCACCTTGAATGCTTCTTTTACCGAACATTCTTCAACCTCATCCTGTAAACTGCATTGAGGAATAATGTGCTTATGATGCTTTTAGCTTAACAAAACGCGACAAAATGGGATCAAAAAGCTTTTTGCGCACGCGTTTTTGTTCAGGCCGCCCAAGCGTCAAATTGACGATTTCCTCAAAGATATCATTAATTTTCCCAGCTGGTTGCACTTCTGCGATCATCTGACCATTATTCGCAGCTGTGCCGAACAATTGGCTATCAAATGGAACAATTGAAATCACATCAGTACTGAGCGCTTTTGAGAACTCGAGAGGTGAAATCTCTGGGCGTTTTGGTAAACCAACCATATTCAGAATAATTTTGGGTTGACGATCATTGGGGCGCGCGATGCGTAATGAATCGTACATGCTTTTAGCATTACGCAAACTGGCAAGCTCTGGCGCTGCGACAATCAGTATTTCATCAGCGCCAACAAGGTTACGCCGTGACCATCCAGTCCATGTATGAGGAACATCCAAGAAAATATAAGGAACTGAAGCTCTTAAATAATCCAAAACTGGATCAAATGCTGTTTCCACAAAGTCACATGTGCGATCAAGCATTGCAGATGCGGCCATAAGACTCAAATGATCTGTACACTTAGAAAGCAAACGATCAACAAACGCCGCATCAATGCGATCTGCACTGAATATTGCGTCTGCAATCCCTTGTGGTGGATCCTGATTGAAATCTAGACCTGCCGTTCCAAAAGCGACATCAAGATCCGCAATGACTGTTGACGCATTAAAATCACGCGCAGTTGTCCAAGCTAAGTTATGGCACAGTGTTGATGATCCGACACCGCCCTTTGCACCAACGACGGCAATGACGCGCCCCACAGGATCAGCACCAGGGCCACTGAAAAGCTCTGATAGGGATTTCAATACATTCATCACATTAATCGGAGTAATCAGATATTCACTTACACCGCGACGGATGAGCTCACGGTAAAGCAACACGTCATTAACGTGACCGATCACCAGCACTTTTGTTCCCGGATCACATACTTCAGCTAATGCATCGAGGGCGCTTAAAAGCGCATTGCGTTCACCCGTTGCTTCAATAATGATGACATTGGGTGTTGGGGCATCAATATACGCTTCAGATGCGGCATGTGCACCTCCCATCTGAATTTTAACATGCGCCTTATTCATACGCCGATCATTAGAAGCGGCTTGAATCAAGTTTGCAACATCAGATGTTTCGCAGAAAGCTTGAACAGTGACCCTTGGAATGGGTGCAATGCCCGTTCCTTCATTCACGTCTTCAGCTGCAGATTCGTTTTCAAATAAGTTGCTCATTGGCCTGTCCCTACAGCCTGATTGATCTGAGTTGGCTGAGTGTTGTATTGCGTTGACGGATCTTGACCCTGACGCAACTTGTCCATCGCCCCAGCACGTTTAATAGTATCAATACGTCCTTCAGGACGTGCACGCACTAAATCAAGCGGATCAGCCGTTTGAGAGGCCATATTCGATTGAATGGAACACCCTAAATTCCAATGCGGGTTATTGCGCCACCCATCAACACTTGGCCCTGATCCTAAATCTTGTGGCCACTGTCCACAGATACTTGCCACACGTGCTTTCAATGTTTGATAGACAAGACGTATCGGCGCTGTAACCGTTGGATCAGCAGGGCGATAATAAGCAACTGAAACTGGGCCATTGCCACCAACAGCTGAAATCGCACGCCGTATTGCTGACATCGTCACTTGAGCATAAGCCTCCTGACCTGTGCCTTGTGGCACGATAGCCCGAATGCCGCCTTTGCCTTGAGCCAAGTAATCCGTTGTGAAGGCGCGAACATCTTCGAGCTGACGCGGATCAAGACCTTTATGTCCACCACGTCCAACAAACACATCGAGAGTTTTTGTTGCATCCGTCAAAACAATCGGATGACGCTCTTTGTAATTGTCAGGGTAAGGGTTGCTGGTCACAATACGGTCTGCTGTACTTGCGCAACCCGCAATTAAGCAACCTAGCGAGGCCACTGCCACAGCCTTGAAGGAATGTGATAAGAGCTTGCTCTTCAATGCATATCTCATGGTCTAACTCGTTTCTTTATCGCTTTAATCATCACCTCGGCGGATTGTGCCTTGGCGTACATGTTGGTGTTGGTAGCGTATATGTGCAAAAATTAGTCGTTGATGAACCCGTAACGTCCCTTCAAAGCAATGCCTTCTGTTGGAGCTCCTGCAACGCCATAGATTTTGTGTAGTCGTCCCAGAAGAATAGTCTGTCCATCATGTGCATCGGCATAACCATCATCAGGGCGGGCTGTTTCATTAGGCGACATTGGTTTAGCGATGATCGGTGTCACGATAATCACCAATTCCGTTTCTTGACGCTGATAATCACGCGAACGAAACAATGCGCCCAGAACAGGGAGATTCATTAATCCGGGAAATCCGTTAATCACTTGTCGCGATGCCTGTTGAATCAAACCAGCTGTCATAATTGAGCCACCTGAAGGAAGCTCAACAGTAGTATCAGATTTACGCACTTTGGTTCCGACAACGTTAATCGTATCAAAGCGCACCTGATTCTCAGCATCAAGCTCGGTGACTTCTGTTGCGACTTTAAGACTGATACGGTTTTCAGCCATGACAAAGGGTGTAATGTTTAAAGACACACCGAAAGGCTTGAATTCGATTCCGATCTCACAGGCGCGCCGACCCAATGCATCGGTGGAACACGTTTGACTTTTAGGAATGGGGATCTCACCCCCTGCTGTAAATTTTGCTGATTCACCAGAAATCGCCGTCAAAACAGGCTCTGCCAATGTGCGCGACAAGCCATTGCGTTCAAACGCACGTAGCGTCATCTCTGTAGTGTTCGAACCGCGTTGCACAACAGCTGACAAAGTTGTTGCGGCAAGCGTTTGTGTCGCAAGTGAAAATGGGTTTGTTGATGCTCCAGATATGGAAGCCCATGATCCTGTCGTTGTAATGCCAAGCTGCTTTAAAACAGCGCGAGAAACCTCAGCAACAGTGACCTTCACCATTACCTGATCTTTACCTTTGACTGTGAGGCCATTAACAACAGCACCACGCGTTGATGAAAACGCTCCACCAGATACCCCTACGAACGCGTTGGCGATATCAACAGCTTGTTGCCCTTCTGATACAGAGCCAACCTGACCCGTTAATAGAATTGAATCGCCTGCTGGTTTGATATCGATGTTCGCACCTGGTAGTGCCCCTCTAAGCATTGTTCTTAAAACATTTAGATCACGTCCAACAGCAATCTCAAGTGCAGCAATTTGACGCCCTGCATCATCTAGTGCGAATATCGTTGTAAAACCGTCTGCAATACCGATAATGAATAGTTTTTTAGAAGAACGAACAATCGCATTTGCAACTTTGGGGTTTGCAACAAAGATCTCTTTTGCTTCGCGCGGCAGATCAACAATAATGGACTTGCCGATGGAGAGATCAATCCGGCGTGCCAAAGCCTCTTCATTGCTGCCAACATTGAGCTGTGGTGCTGGGCCAAATGATGAGGGAACACCGCTTTTTGCATGTCCATGTTCAGATTTGCTTGGACCACTTTGTGCCAACGCAACACCTGTCATAACACACACAAGTGCACACGTCATACTTGTTGATGCCAGCGTGCGGCGCAGTGCTGCATGGAACGCTTTAAAGGACGAGCGGCGATTCGTGTCTCTGCCAAGATTAAGTATTGATGTCATCGTCGTTACTTTCAAACTCAAATAAAATATACAGTTATGATTTAGCCGTCAGTTGCGTGTCGTTTGGCGGCTGATACCATAGCGAACGATTGTCATTGATCCGTCTTTACTTTGAACAGTCTCTTCAACTTTTGTATTTGCATCAGCAATACTACGAAGCGCGAGAGAGAGTTGACCCACTTTCTGTGCCAACGTAATGACTTCTGCCTGTTTCGGATCAAGCTCAAGTGTAGCTGTTTCTCCGACAACGACCTTCTGACCGTCTTTTTCTTGAATACTTTGTCCAATTGCCAAAACACGAATGTTTTTGAGCAATGTTTCAGATGTAAATGGATTATTGGTCGCGCCGCCTTCATCTTCACGGTAGATGCGGATGACATCAACGCGATCATTGGGAAGAATAAAACCACCTGCTGTTGATGAGCCGCGACTATCAATAGTAATCGCCACCGCACGCATTCCTGCAGGTAAAATGGCAGACAAGAAGCCTGAGCCATCTGCACGAATAATTTTTTCACGTCTCACTGGCTCACCAGCAACAAAGCTCGTGCGTGCAATAGAACCCGCTAATTCATCAAGAGCATTCGGCGTGTCAGAGCGACGAACCACGTTTACAGGTGTGGCTTCTTGTGGCCACGGCTGCCAACGCATGTCACTTTTCGCAAGTGTCGCGCCCATATTGACATCAACAGCTGTCACTAACACATCATTAAGTGCTACAGTTGATTGCGGTGTCTGAACTTGTTGCGGAACTTCGACAATCTTCTCTTGCGGCGTTGAATTACCAGCAAGATACATCGCAACACCGCCAGCGGCGACGGCAATACCCAATACAATAACTTGTGCGCGTTTCATATTTAAAGACTCTACTCACGGTGAACGATACGTGAATTTCAACAGGCAAACGTCAAATTAAGGTTAATCAGATGTGTCTAAATCTCTTTTTGTGTGCTGTTGATAAACTTTTTTAAGGCTCAAAACGATCATATAATTTTAAAAGAGAACCGTAAGGCATTGTTTTATAATATTTATTTTTGAAGAGCGCTTGCAAACGTCAGTTTTAATGACATCAATAAAAAAATTTGCTTTATTTATACGAGAGGTAAAAGGCTTGAGCCCATAAGGTGTTTATCCATCGCATATGCAGCCTGACGCCCTTCACGAATGGCCCAAACAACAAGAGACTGTCCACGGCGCGCATCACCAGCTGCGAAAAATTTTGGTCGCGCCATTCGATAATCTTGATCAGAAGCTTGAAAACATGAGCGTGTATCGAGTGAAAGGCCCGCCGCCTGCAACCAGTTATATTCTGGTACACCTGCAAAGCCGATGGCGATTAAAACAAGCTCTGCAGGTATGATGAACTCTGTCCCTGAAAGCGGACGCCTTCGTGAATCAGCACGAGCACACAATACGCCTGAGACATGTCCCCTATCACCAATGATTTCAAGTGTCACCGCTTCAAATGCTGTTTCAGCCCCTTCTGCTTGACTGCTCGTGGTGCGAAGTCTTGTCGGCCAATAAGGCCACACTGTCATCGTCTCTTCACGTAGTGGCGGTTTAGGGCGAATATCAAGTTGCGTAACTGACAACGCACCTTGCCTGAAAGCAGTGCCTATACAATCAGATGCTGTATCCCCGCCACCAATCACAACAACGTTTTTTCCTGTAGCCTGAATGGGATGCATCACGTCCCTTTCATGATAAGTTGGCTCATCTTGCAAGCTCACATAACGATTATGTTGACTAAGGTAACCCATTGCAAAATGGACACCTTTAAGTTCTTGACCCTTTAATGTCTGATCACGAGGCTTTTCCGCCCCAATTGCAAGCAAAACCGCATCATAATCGTGCTCAAGCGTTTCAAGAGAAATTGTTTCTCCCACATGCGCACCATAGTGAAAAATAACGCCTTCTGCCTCCATTTGGGTAATACGCCGATCAATATGATGCTTTTCCATTTTAAAATCAGGAATACCATAACGCAAAAGACCACCCGCTTTTGCTTCCCGCTCAAAAACGTGAACATCATGTCCCACACGGGCAAGCTGCTGTGCAGCAGCTAATCCGGCAGGACCCGAGCCAACAATCGCGATGCGTTTTCCAGTGCGCATGGCTGACGGCTGAGGCTTGATCCACCCCATTTGCCAACCCTTATCTGCAAGTGCCTGTTCAATGGTTTTGATCGCAACGGGACTGTGTTCAAGATTGAGCGTGCACGCTTCTTCACACGGCGCAGGGCAAATGCGCCCTGTGAATTCAGGAAAGTTGTTAGTAGTATGTAGATCATTGAGAGCCCCCTCCCAATGACCTTGCGTGACCAGATCATTCCAATCCGGAATTTGATTGTGTATGGGGCAACCTGTAGCACCGTGACAATAAGGAATACCGCAGTCCATGCATCGCGCTGCCTGCTTTTCAATCTCTCGCGGATCAAGCGGCAAACTAAATTCACGCGAATGACGAATGCGATCACCCGCCGGCTGGTATTTCGGCTCTTGCCGATCATATTCCAGAAAGCCTGTGATTTTACCCATGTTTTTGTCTCTTTATGTCCGTTTTCCTTCTCTTTAGAGCATACAACCCATGAAAAGAGTTTTACTTGATTCTTTTTCCTCTTCTTTTACCTCTATTTTCCTTTCCTTTTTCTCTCACAAGTCTCTGGAAGAGCGCTTGATGATCCTTTTTCAAGGGATTATCTGACGTCCTCCAGAGCTTTGCGAAGAGATTTGTCATCTTGTTTCTCGCCGCGGCTTTGATGTTACTCTTCTTTTTTGTATCGACACATGCTGTTACGTAACATGCATTGTCAGCATTTTTCCCCGTCCCTTTTTTAAGGGGTCACCATCAATGCGTTTTCAGTGCATTCATGACGAAGGGCGACATGGCCATGTCACGATTAGAATAACAGTGCTTGAAAGGGCGGGGATAACTTTTTTTTAAGAGACAAACTCATCTGAAAATACGCAGAGAAAATATCCGTCAGTTGCGGAGTGGATCATACTTTTTTCTCGTCCTATTTGCAATTTCCCACGCTTTGTATGTCCTTAAGTTAATGCAATATCAAATGCTTATCCTGTTTTAGTTGACGATTAAGGTTAATCAATTTACTATAATTCGAGGTGGGTTTATGTGGAGTGATCATCATGATGGCAAGTCTTCCCCCGCCTAAACGTATGAAAGCGGGCACGCCATCAAAGGTTGATGAACTGCGCTTACGCGTTCAACGCGCCCGCCAAACTGTAGTATGGCATTATGAAGCTGAAGCGCTTGAGCGTATTGAGAAAAAAAGTGCATCCAACGCATTGATCATGGCTTCTCAGCCACATCATACAGCCTCATTAAAAGATTCAACCTCTGCGCATCAATCCACAACGACCTCAGGAAGCCGTGTGATGGTTTCCCCGTTTCTAAACGAGAATGATTTACAAGATGAGAGCGATGACAATCTGCCCTTGTCTTATCTGACGGATCCTAACGGCGCATACATGGAAACGCCTGATTATCTTCCCACGGCACGCGTAATGGCAATGTCGATTCTCGGCTTGTGCATGGGCGCTGCCTTGATGTTAATTCTTTCAAGTTTCATGGGACGGTCAAGCAGCGAAGCAAGATTAATGTCACCTCAAGTCGCACAAACGATTGCAGCATCTCAAACAACGCCATCACCTGATCCATCGAATGTTTCATTAAATAATGAGACGGGCACAATTTTTCCACCGAGCCCACAATCTTCGAAAAATGATTTTCACGTCTTCTCTATGCCGATGAAAATTCAAAAAGTTGCTCATGTTGCTGATGAAGCGCAAACAATTCGCCGTGATAGTAAGCCGCTGACAACAACATTAAGACGCATCAAGCCTCAAAAGATTTTACGAACCCCTGAGGTCATGGCCGCGGCTGCCCCTATGACACGTCGCTCCGTGTGCGTACGCATGTGTGATGGTTATTATTTCCCTCTTGGCAACGTCAAAGATGACGCTTCACTTGAAGGGCAAGAAATGATGTGCCGCGCCGCATGTCCGGGTGCAACGACCAAACTGTTTACAATCCCTTCCGGCACAGAAAGCATTGATCAGGCTGTTTCATTGCAAGGTAAAAGCTACCGCTCAATTCCAATGGCTTATGCTTATGAAAGCAGTTTAGACAGCACATGCGCGTGTCGTATTCAGCGCGTAAAGCTTGATACGCCCCAAACATCGAATACACCATCACCATCGGTTGCATCGCCTCTTAAAAAAATGTCGCTCCTCAATGATCCAACGCTGCGCCCAGGTGATGCAATTGTACTTGATGGGCAGGCAAAAGTCTTTACTGGACAAGGTGACAAAGAGCGTAGCTTGCAGGATTTTACAGATTTTCGTACCACACGCACTTTATCTCCAAGCGATAAAGACAAGCTTGATAAAACAGTGGGTATATCGCGGCAAGAAGCGCTTTATAGACAGATTCAAAATAATCCACGGGTTCTACGTGAGCAACGCAAAGCCAGCGCAAACCATCGTGTCAGCTTTGGTCGTGATGATCAAACACCGGATAATGAACGGGTTGTTGTAAGGGCAGGCACATCAACGGGAGAGCGCACCACGGTACGCATCGTAACTCCCTCACCGTTCAAAGAAACAGAACCAAAAGACGTTAAGCGGCCATAATGACTTATGTGTGTCCGCCTTCGAGATAAGCGGCTTTGACAGCAGGATCAGCGAGTAAGGCAGCACCAGAGCCGGACAAAGTGATTGCACCACCCACCATCACATATGCCGTATGTGCAAGTTTGAGCGCATGATAAGCGTTTTGCTCAACAAGAAAAACGCTTAAACCTTCGGTTTCATTAAGGTTTTTGATGGCTTCAAAAATCTGTTTGGCGATCAAGGGCGCTAAGCCAAGTGAGGGCTCATCAAGCAATAAAAGTTTAGGGCGCGCCATGAGTGCACGGGCAATCGCCAGCATTTGCTGTTCACCACCCGATAACGTCCCCCCCCGTTGATGTAAACGCTCTTTTAATCGGGGAAAGAGATTCAAAACCTTCTCTAATGATTGTGAAAAATGCGCAGGAGAACTTACTAAAGCACCCATTTGAAGATTTTCAAACACGCTCATGCGCGGGAAAATTCGCCGCCCCTCAGGTGATTGTGCAATGCCCCAATAAGCAAGTTGATGCGTCGGTGCATGCGTGATGTTGCGTCCTTCAAAAATGATCTCTCCCGCACTGGCTCGTGGTTTGCCAGAAATCGTCATCATCAAAGTGGATTTTCCAGCCCCATTTGCACCGATAAGCGTCACAATTTCCCGCTCATGAATGGTCAGATCAACACCTCTGAGGGCAACAATCGGCCCGTAGTGAGCCATAACACCGCGAAGCGATAAAAGGGGTGTTTTGGATGTCATGATGTGCCCCCCAAATGCGCTTTGACGGGTGCAATCTCCTCATCAGGAACGCCCAAATAGGCGGCAATCACTTTTGCATCACTTTTAATCTCAAGGGGTGTGCCATCCGCGATTTTGAGACCATAATCAAGGACAATGACATGATCTGAAATCGCCATCACAACGGACATATCATGCTCAATCAAAAGAATCGCGGTGTGATGATCATCACGAATGCTCACAAGAAGGGCATTTAAATCAGCACTTTCACGCGGATTAAGACCTGCTGCTGGCTCGTCAAGACACAACAACTCTGGCGATGTGCACATTGCGCGGGCAATTTCTAAACGGCGTTGATCACCATAAGGCAAATCTCCCGCCGCATCATCCGCCCGAGCAATAAGACCCGTTTTTTCGAGCCAATATACAGCCTTTTCGCGCGAAAGCGCATCAGAACGGCGCCATGAGGCAACATTAAATAACCCTAAAAATGAATAGCCTGACGCTTTCATGAGCGGTGCGTGCTGAGCAACGAGTAAATTTTCAAACACGGTCATTCCTGAAAACAGGCGGATATTTTGAAACGTGCGTGCCAGTTTTGCCGTTCGCACAATCTCATAGTCTGGCATTTGATGGAGCGCGAGCACACGCCCGTCAGAGCGTTGTGCATGAATTGCACCGCTTGTGGGCTTATAAAATCCTGTTAAGCAATTGAAAACTGTTGTTTTTCCTGCCCCGTTAGGGCCAATCAGCGCCGTAATTTGTCCACGATATACATTAAAAGAAACAGCGTTGACTGCAACAAGTCCACCAAAACGCATCATGAGATTATCAACACGAAGCAAGGGAGAAGAATGCGTATCGCTCATCCATGTCCCTCCTTCACAAACGCGCCCGATACGGCTTTATTGCGATGAAGAAAGGCGGTTGGCGTGCGTGTTCCCATCAATCCACGCGGCTTCCAGACCATCATAACAACCATCGCTAAACCAAACAGCACCATGCGATATTTGCTAGGATCAAACCATGCACCGAATAGCGCTTTAAAGACATCAAGTTCACGCAGAATTTCCGTGCCGCCCACCATGATAATTGCGGCAATAGCCACCCCCATCATCGACCCCATACCGCCCAAAACCACAATCGCAAGGATCATCGCTGATTCCATAAACGTGAACGATTCAGGAGAAATAAAACCTTGTCGCGCCGCAAAAAATGACCCCGCAAAGCCTCCGAACATTGCGCCGATCGCAAAAGCGGTAAGCTTTGTTGTCGTAGTATTGATCCCAAGGGCACGACAGGCAATTTCATCTTCACGCAACGCTTCCCACGCCCGACCAATGGGAAGGCGTCTTAAACGGATCGTGACAAATGCTGTGAACAGCGCAAGGCTAAAAATCAGATAATAAAGAAAAATCGTGCGATAAAGTGGTGAAAATTCAAGACCAAAAATCGCTGCAAACCCTGTATCTGAGGCATCAAAGGGAATGCCAAAAAATGTCGGACGTGGTATGCCACTAATCCCCGCATAGCCCCCCGAAAACGACACCCAGTTAATCAAAACAAGGCGAATAATTTCCCCAAAAGCAAGCGTAACGATTGCAAGGTAATCACCGCGCAAACGCAAAACAGGAAAGCCGAGCAGTATCCCCCAAAACGCTGCTAAAATACCTGCGAGCGGCAAGAGTATCCAGAACGAAAGCCCAAAATTTGTGGCAAGAAGTGCGTAAGAATAACCACCAACCGCATAAAAAGCGACATAGCCCAGATCAAGCAAGCCAGCCAGTCCAACGACGATATTCAGCCCCCAACCGAGCATGACGTAAATTAAAATTTGTATACCGTAGTTATCAATCCATTTCAGCGCACCTTGCCAACCCGTGAGCCAAATCGCCAAAATTGGATAGGTAATCACAAAAATAAGCGCAATCACGCTCCAAAAACGGCCTGAACGCAAATATCCCGCCGTTCTTAACGCCCATAATGTGCGCCCTACAAACACGATTCCACACGCGATTATCACTTCAAACCACCGCGACACAAGAACGAGTTCATTATTGAGACTTTGATCCGTGCGCCATGCAATGAGCGGTACACAAAGACCAAGGGTGATGAGTGCTCCAATCGCGCCTTGCTTGAGCGCTAATAATGTATCGCGGTAAGGAGAAGACGCTTTGACCATCTACACTTTCTCCACATCAGGGCGACCAAGCAAACCCGTGGGTTTAAAAATGAGCACGACAATCAAAATGGAAAACGCCGCAACATCTTTGTAATCACTGCTAAAATAAGCCGACCAGAAGACCTCAATCAAACCGATCAGAAGACCACCAAGCACTGCGCCTGGAAGTGAGCCAATACCGCCAAGAACCGCCGCCGTAAAAGCTTTGATACCAGGCATAAAACCATCGTGAAAACTCACTACACCATAAAGGAGCAAATACATCACCCCTGCTACAGCGGCGAGTGCTGCACCCATCATAAATGTAATGGAAATTGTGCGGTCCACATTAACGCCAAGCAAAGACGCCATTTTTGCATCTTGCTCGCACGCCCTTTGTGCCCGTCCCAGAGAGGTTTTTTGCACCACATACCAAAAGAGCGCGAGCATGAGCGCGGTCGTGAGCATAATAACAATTTGTTTGTGCGAAATAATCACAGGGTATGTGGCGCTTTCAATGAGCGTAATCGTCTGATTGAGCATGGGAGGCAGCGGCTTATTGCGTGGTCCTTGAGTCAACTGCACAAAATTTGACAAAAAAATCGACATGCCAATCGCCGAAATCATGGGCGCAAGACGAAAGGAGCCGCGTAAGGGGCGATAGGCCACGCGCTCAATCGCCCAACTCCAAAGTGCCGTCAGGATCATCGCAATGACGAGTACAATCACAAGCGACAAAATAAGCCACCCTGCCCCAAGAAGTGATGTAAGTATCATTAAAAAAATCAGCGCGATAAACGCAGAGATCATAAACACATCGCCATGCGCAAAATTCACCATGCCGATAATACCAAACACCATCGTATAACCAATGGCAATCAGCCCATAAATGGAGCCAAGCGTCAGACCATTAATAAGCTGTTGAACAAAGACTTCCATGAACGGGGGCGACTCACTTCATACAAGACATAAAGACTTAAGCCTATCCCTCTTTAAGATGCCCTGTCATGCGTTCATCAACATCCATACGCATTCATCCACGTGTTTTATGACACCAACACCGCCACATTGTCATATCCGTGTTGTTGTAAAAAGCGTGCGGCACGATGCGAGCGCACCCCTGTCGCACAATTCATAATAATGCGCCTATCTCTTGATAATGATTGAAGCGTATCAAGGTGGTCGACATGGATGCGCACAGCATTTGCAATAATAGGCTCAGGCGCTTCATCAAAGCCCCGTAATTCAATGACGACATCGTCATCTTTAATGTCATAAGGCTCAACAAATAATGGAGATGAATGCTCTAGCTCTGGCGTGCCTATAAATGAAAAGCCGCTAAAAGTGAATGTTTGTGCATCAAGTGAAACCAATCGCCCAAAAGGGGATGGATCATGATCAAGCAGGATGTGCAAAGCCATATGGGCTTGTAACGCACCTATCATCGCCGTTACCGAGCCAAGCACACCATTTTGCGCGCAGCTTCCCACCGTTGACGGCATATCGGGAAAAACAGCGCTAAAGCTTGGCGCTTTGCCACAAAACACCCCCACATAGCCCCTTTGTTCAAGCACGGATGCAGCAATCAGTGGAATGCCCTTTTGAAAACAAAAATCACTCATCAGATAGGTTGCAATAAGGCGATCGGTGGCATCAATCGCTACATCACACGTCTCGAGCAAAGTCTTGATATTGGATGGGCGAAGAGATTGTGGGCACGCCTCTACAACACATTGCGTATTATAGGCGCGCAGCACCTGTGCTGCTGCATCAACCTTATAAGCCCCCACATCTGCTTCTTTAAAGAGTGGCTGACGGTGAAGGTTATCGAGCGAGATGATATCTGCATCAATGAGGCGCATAAAACCAACACCTGCCCCTGCAAGAATGGAGGCCACGGGACAGCCCAGCCCCCCCATCCCCACAATCGCAACACGGGCACGCGCCAGCTGATGTTGACCCACTTCTTGAACACTTGGAAGAACCATTTGACGGGTATAGCGTTCAAATGAGGTTGGATGATCTTGCATATTATCCGATCCGAAAAGGTGTCCCGAGCACGGGTGTTGACGGCGTAGCCATGTCGCGTGGCATCATTGGATCAGCCTCAAATGCCAAGCGCCCTGCGTCAATCGCACCTGCAAAACCTTGCGCCATCTTCACAGGATCCCCCGCTTTTGCCACAGCTGTATTGAGGAGCACCCCATCAAAACCCATTTCCATCACTTGAGCAGCATGAGAGGGCAACCCCAACCCCGCATCGACAATAAGGGGTATATCAGGAAAATACGCCCGCATTGAGCGCAGCGCATAAGGGTTGTGAAGTCCACGCCCCGTGCCAATGGGTGCGCCCCACGGCATCAGAACACCGCAACCCGCGTTAATGAGACGCTCTGCAACACCAAGATCATCGGTCGTATAAGGAAAAACCTGAAACCCATCATCAGACAAAATTTTAGCCGCCTCAACCAAGCCAAATACATCAGGCTGAAGCGTGTCATGGTGGCCAATCACCTCCAACTTAATCCACGCTGTTCCGAACACTTCACGCGCCATGTGAGCCGTTGCCACCGCTTCTTTTACGGTATGACAACCCGCCGTGTTAGGCAAAACACGCACACCCATATCACGGATTAAATTCCAGAATGCTTGCCCTGATTGTCCTGCACCAGACTCACGCCGTAGCGAGACGGTAATCACCGCGCACTGTGAACGCTTCACCGCCTCGCTCAGAATGGCGGGTGAGGGATATTGCGCCGTCCCTAAAAACAAACGTGATGAAAGTGTTTCACCATAGACAATCATACTTACCCTCCCTGCATGGGGGCAAGAACCTCAATACGATCCCCATCTTTAATCAAGCATGATGCGCGCATTCCCACAGGAATAAACGTGTCATTAACAGCGGTCGCAACCACCTTGCCTTCAAAGTCAAAAATTTTAAGCACGTCAACAAGGGTTGATCCTTCAAACGCTTGAGTCTGACCATTGAGCATAATTATCATATTTTACCCATATCTACGAACATATCCTCAGCAGAATGTCTTGCTCAACACTTTAACACCCGTGATAGCATTAATCAAAAATCGCCTGCGCTGTCATACGCGCTAATGCAGGAGATATCAAAAAACCGTGGCGATAAAGCCCATTGACAAATGTGCGTTTGTCGCGGTGTACGATCCGTGGAAGGTGATCGGGAAATGCAGGACGCGCATCAGTACCAATTTCAATAATGTGCGCCTCAGCAAAAGCAGGGTGCAGTGCATAAGCGGTATTCAAAAGCTCCATAATGGAGCGCACACTGATGTGATCACGATCTCCACTTTCAATGACGGTTGCGCCAATCATGAAATGATGATCTTCACGTGGCACGATATAAAGCGGAAAACGCGGATGAAGAAGGCGCACAGGACGCGACAAGTTCACATCGGGGCACCGCACAATGAGCATTTCGCCTTTCACGCCGCGTAAATCACTCAGCTGATCCATCGCAGACAAACCGCGACAATCAATGGTGTGATCTGCTTCAGAGTTAAGCGCATCACCTTCAAAACCATAGTGAATGATGCCGCCCAGTTTAATCACCTCGCGTCCAAGTTCGGCGAGCGTGATGCGCGGATCAATATTCGCTTCATCGGGAAAAAAAAGCCCTTGGCGAAACCGCCCCGCCAGATCAGGCTCAAGCGATGCAATTTGCTCCGCATTCACAGTTTCAAAGCCACGGGTGCGACGACTGAAACGAACCAGATCAGGTTCATCGCGCATC
This sequence comes from Beijerinckiaceae bacterium, assembly GCA_044356745.1. GTDB lineage: Bacteria > Pseudomonadota > Alphaproteobacteria > Rhizobiales > Beijerinckiaceae > JBIKVP01. Next base: position 23,163 of record JBIKVP010000017.1, read on the forward strand.
GCAGCAACAACAAGCGTACCCTGTTGCGTGTAGGTTGATGTATGCTTTGGCCAATAGCTTAACGCCTCTTGCCCAAGTGTAAGAATAAGCTCTTCGGCATTTTCGCGCTCACACCATGGAGCAATCATCCCCCCCGCATATCGTGAGCAGGAATGTTCGCCAATCGCGCTTGAGCGCTCATAAATAGTGACACGCGCACCACGCTCAAGACACGCAAGTGCGTTTGTTAAGCCGACAACGCCCGCACCGATGATAGCGATATTCATGGCGTGTGGTTCTCAGGGAAGCGTTGCGCCGTCTCATAAGCTTTTAAAATGCGCGCTGACGTCCGATAACATATATAGGCACGGATAAATAATGCAGCCATAATAAGCGCGCTGATGCCATAAGACCACGTAATAAAAAGGGTATGCGAAGTGGCCATGTTACGCCCCACCGTTTTCAGCGCGCTGAGCAGCCAGAAGTGTCAAGGTGCGGATGCGCCGTGCCATAATCTCGTGATGCATATACATGAGATGAAGTACTAATCCGATCAGCATAAAGGCCAGCCCCATAACCAATAATGGATAAAGCATCGACGGATGAATACTGGGACCATCAAGACGCAAAACGGACGCAGGCTGATGTAACGTGTTCCACCAATCCACCGAAAATTTGATAATCGGGATATTGACCAATCCCGCAAGCGTCAAAATAGACACCACGCGTGCAGCACGCGTGGGCTCATCCATCGCGTTCCATAGCGCCAATATACCCAGATACATAATAAATAACACTAAAACTGAGGTCAGACGTGCATCCCATACCCAATATGTGCCCCACATCGGCTTGCCCCACAGCGCACCCGTGATGAGACATATCAGCGTGAACGCCGCACCAATAGGGACAGCCGCTTTTTGCGAAACATCAGCAAGCGGGTGTCGCCATACCAGCGTGCCAAGTGCTGAAAAACTCATGATCATGTAAAAAAACAGTGCCATCCACGCCGCAGGAACATGAATAAACATGATGCGGATTGTCTCGCCCTGCTGATAATCCGCAGGAGCAATAAACCACGCCATATATTGACCAATCGCAAGCACAATCAGAGCAATAATGCCAAGAGGCATCAACCACGGACGCGTAACATCGCGAAAACGCATCGGGTTCGCAAGCGCCCATAAGTGCGTCATGCGCGAAGGATTTTGAGGAGTGTCATTCATAATGTAAGGTTTAGAGCATCTGATAAAGATGTAAACTGCCGCACTTATTTTTATTATGAACAGCAACAATAAGATGCATGACAGATCATCAAATTGAGCGTGAGTGATTGTGTCTTTTAAGCCCCAAATCACACTGATCTATGAGGCTCTAAGCGCCTTTGTATTGATTGTCCTGTGTTGATTGTCTTGAAAATTCGCTAACGTGCAGCATGACATATAACGAATCATATCATTTGCCTTTATCGCGTCGTGATCTCATGATTCTGACTGCTGGGGCTTTATGCGCTATTCCTTGTCATGTCCTGCGCGCGCAAGAGGCTCATTCAGACGGCAATAAAGCGCTTCATGGCATCGCGATGCATGGATCGCCTGCGCTTTCCGATGGGTTTAAGTCGCTTCCCTACGTAAACCCTGATGCGCTTAAAGGGGGTCGCCTCATCGTCGGACTTCAAGGCACATTTGATAGCCTTAATCCTTATATTGTAAAAGGTGTTGCTCCGGATATAGCGGCGAAGTTTGTCTGGCAAAGCCTTATGATGCGCTCACTTGATGAGCCATTTTCACTTTATGGACTGGTCGCAAGCCGCGTGTTTATGCCCTCTCATCGGGGTTGGATTGCATTTGACATCAACCCTCAAGCACGGTTTTCAGATGGTCAGCCTTTAACACCGCATGATGTTCAACATTCTTTTGAATTGCTGAAAACCAAGGGAAAGCCGTTTTTTCGTACCACATATGGCCGCATCGCAAACGTGACAATTTCTGAAAATACCATTCGTTTTGATATGAAAAATCGCGATGATCGCGAATTGCCGCTTTTGATTGCAACAATGCCAATATTTGCAAAGCATACCACGCCCCTTGATCGCTTTGATGAAACCTCGCTCAATGCCCCGATTGGTTCAGGGCCATATAAAATCACTGATGTTAAAGTGGGAGAAAGCGTGCGCATTGAGCGTGATAAAAATTTTTGGGCAAAAGATTTACCCTTGCTGCGCGGCCTCTATAATTTTGATGACATACGTTATGATTTTTACCGCGATGCAAATACGCTTTTTGAAGCGTTTAAATCAGGGCTTTATGACTACCGCCTTGAAAATGACCCTGGCCGTTGGCGTACCGGCTATGCGATTCCAGCCGTAACAGAGGGACGGATCACGGTTGAGGAAGTGCCTAATCGCTTGCCTAAGGGCATGAATGCACTGGTCTTTAATACACGGCGCGCGGTTTTTCAAAATGTCAAAGTGCGTGAAGCGCTAAGCATGATGTTTGATTTTTCGTGGGTGAACCGCAATCTTTATTCAGAAGCGTATCGCCCGACACGCAGCTATTTTGAAGGCTCAGATTTGTCCTCAATCGGTCAGCCTCCAACACCTTTTGAGAGCCAGATTCTTGCGCCCTATCTCACGAAAATCAAACCGGACATCTTTGAAGGCACATGGAAGCCCTATTCGCCTGATGGAACAGGCCGCGATCGAGATCAAGCACGAGCAGCTTTAAAGCTGCTTCAGGAGGCAGGATACATGCTTGCTGAAGGGGAGCTGATTAACCAGCAAAGTCGTGCACCATTTATTTTTGAAATGATGGTGACCTCACGTGGGCAAGAACGTTTAGCGCTTAATTACGCGAGCGCTTTAACGCGCATCGGCATCACAGTTCAGGTGCGCATGGTCGATGATGTGCAGTTCTGGCGTCGACTCTCAACTTTTGATTATGATATGGTTCCCTATAACTGGACAGGCTCCCCCTCTCCCGGAGGAGAGCAGTGGAACCGATGGGGAGCGCAAAGCGCTGATCGTCAAGGCTCCCTCAATTATGCTGGAGCCAAATCTGAAGCGATTGATGCGTGCATTCGTGCACTCTTGGCTGCTCAGTCGCGTGAGGATTTTGTTTCCGCTGTAAGAGCACTTGACCGCGTTTTATTGTCTGGATTTTATGCTATTCCACTTTTTCACGCCCCAGGACAATGGTTAGCGATGCGCTCAAACATTAAACGCCCGCTGTCCACACCTCTTTTCGGTGTCAATATTGAAACGCTGTGGAGCGTGTAGGCATACTCAATCATGATCCTGTTGTGGATGATTCGAGATAAGTGTTTTTCGTGTGTGCGTGAATCGTTTTAAATTGTGTTACTTTTTTTGACTTCTTCCTGAAGGTTATTTTGCCCCATGCGTGCAGTTCTTGCGGATGTCAATGCGCCGAGAATAAAACAAGACAATCGACGGATTGATCTTGATATTCCCCCTTTACTAGAAGCGGCCTCGCGCACGTTTCCCGGACGGCTGGCTGTTGAAGGGCTGGATCAACTGGATGGTTCACGCTCGCCGTATGACAGCGCGATGGATTTACAGCGTTTGCGAGAGAGGGCGCGATGTGTCGCACATCTTCTCACGCGCTTGCGTCTTGCACCTGGTGCGCCTGTCGCTGTTGTCTTGCCAAACTGTCCTGAAGCGATGATCACACTACATGGCATTCTGATGGCTGGATACTCGCCGCTGTTTTTGCCAGTTACCATGTCAGAAGAAGATGTGCGGGTTGCGTTAGAGCGCAATGCGGTTCCTGCACTGATTACAGTCACGAATATTGGGACACTTAAACCCGCTGAAGCGATGCGCCAAGTTGCCGCGCGTTATTTTGGCTTGCGCTTCCTGATGGCGTTTGGTGACACTCCCCCCGATGGTGTACTCTCGCTTGATCGCTTGCCAGAAGCGCCTGAAACCTTGTCAGAGCGTCCACTGGATGCCGCCCATATACTCACCTACGATCAACAAACAAAAGAATGCGTTGTTCGCACAGGGGAAGATTTGATCGCCGCAGGTTTATCCGTTGCGGCCACAGCAGCCATTAAACCCGGACATCGCATTATCAGTTTACTTGCACCCGATGATTTAACAGGGATCGTAACCGGTCCTGTTCTCTCGCTTGTTGCGGGGGCAACCTTGCAAACACTGGCTCAATTTAATTCTGAGCATCTCATCGCGGCTTTAGAAGATAAGCAGCGCGTTCATATTATTGCGCCAGCATGGCTTGAGCCTGCATTAGTAGCCTCAGACTTAATGGCGTTGCCATGGGTTGTGAGCGTCATGTTCGTTCATAATACACCGTGGACGTGGCAATCACGCGGCGATTATGACCCATCCGGTGTCTATAACACCAAATTGATTGATCTACTCAATGTTGCTGATGAAGCAGTGTTTGTCGCACCGCGCATTGAAACCGTAAACGGTGGCTGGCCAATTGATCAAGTTGTGCCTAAGCTCTCAACGGGTGTGATGCTGGTAAGTGCGCGCACAATGAACGGGCAACTTGAAATTCGCGGACGTGGGGCTGTACTTAAACGTATGCGCGGTTTTTCTCCCACGGAAGTATGGAGCCGCGATCCTCATGAATGGCGCACAACAGCACTTCAAGCGCATGTTGTCGACGGCTATATTCACCGCATCGAATTCTCAAGACGCCGCGACACATAAGGGCTGATCTCTTTTTCAAAAAGCTCTTTTAAAAGCGCACGTAAATACGAATGTCCGTTTTGACAAAACATGCGTTGAGACGCATATGTATCTCTTATTATGATGATTTGGCACACTGTACGTGTGCCGATAACACATCACTTTAGAGGTTCTATGCATCCCTTCGTTCATCGCTCCCATCCCCTTTATGAAACTGCTCAAGAGCGCATTTTGATTCTTGACGGCGCGATGGGGACAGAAATTCAGAATCTCAAATTCACGGAAGAGGATTTTCGTGGGACACGCTTCAAGGATCACGCGCACGATCTGAAAGGCAATAACGATATTCTCGCTCTGACCCGTCCTGAAGCGATACGCGATATTCACTTAAGCTATTTTCTCAGCGGTGCGGATATTGTGGAAACCAACACGTTTTCAGGCACATCCATCGCCCAAGCCGATTATCATTTGGAGCACATCGTTCACGATCTGAACGTGGCGTGTGCGCAGGTGGCTAAGGAAGCCGCTCGCATCGCCGAACAGCAAGACGGCAAAAAACGCTATGTCGCAGGCGCGATTGGCCCCACCAACCGCACGCTATCAATCTCGCCCGATGTGAATAACCCGGGTTTTCGCGCCGTGACATTTGATCAGGTACGTGATGCCTATATCGAGCAAGTCATTGGCTTGATTGAGGGCGGCGTTGATATTCTGCTGATTGAAACGATCTTTGACACCCTCAATGCGAAAGCGGCGATTGTTGCATGCCAAACCGTGCTTGAGGAGCGCGGCCTTGATCTGCCGATTATGATTTCTGGCACAATCACGGACTTATCGGGTCGCACCCTCTCAGGCCAGACACCAAGCGCGTTCTGGTATTCCATGCGTCATGCGAACCCGCTCTCAATCGGCCTAAACTGTGCTCTTGGCGCTAAAGAAATGCGCGCGCACATTCAAGAGCTGTCGCGCGTGGCAGATACGCTGGTGTGTGCGTATCCCAATGCGGGATTGCCCAATGAATTTGGCATGTATGATGAAAGCCCTGAAGCCATGGCTCAGCTTGTGGGTGAGTTTGCCGATAGTGGCCTCGTGAATATTGTCGGCGGCTGTTGCGGCTCAACACCTGCCCACATCAAGGCGATTGCGGAGCGGGTGAAGGGACTCAAACCGCGTATGACCTCGACTCCCCCTGTGAAAATGCGCCTGTCAGGTTTAGAGCCGTTTGTACTGGATGAGACGATTCGGTTTGTGAATGTGGGCGAGCGCACAAACGTTACAGGTTCAGCGAAATTTCGCAAACTCATCACCAATGGCGATTATAATGCCGCCCTAGACGTAGCGCGGGATCAGGTGGCGAACGGTGCGCAGATTATCGATGTGAATATGGATGAGGGCTTGCTTGATTCCGAGAAAGCGATGGTGGAATTCTTGAACCTCGCCATGGCAGAGCCTGACATCGCCCGCGTGCCGGTGATGGTGGATTCCTCCAAGTTTCATGTCATCGAAGCAGGCCTCAAGTGCTTGCAGGGTAAGGCGATTGTCAACTCAATCTCCATGAAAGAGGGCGTGGAGAAATTTATTCAAGAGGCCAAAATTTGCCGCTCTTACGGCGCTGCCGTGGTGGTAATGGCGTTTGATGAGGTGGGTCAAGCCGATACGTTGGAACGCAAGGTCGAGATTTGCCAACGGGCGTACAAAATCCTCACCGAACAAGTGGGCTTTCCGCCCGAGGACATCATCTTTGATCCCAACGTCTTTGCCGTGGCGACAGGCATTGAAGAGCATAACGGCTATGGCGTCGCCTTCATTGAGGCCACACGTCAGATCACGCAAACGTGTCCACACGTACACATCTCAGGCGGCATTTCCAACCTCTCATTCTCGTTCAGAGGCAATGAACCTGTACGCGAGGCGATGCACGCGGTGTTTCTCTATCACGCCATTCAAGTCGGCATGGATATGGGGATCGTCAACGCCGGTCAGCTTGCGGTCTATGATGAGATTGATCCTGAACTTCGAGAATTGTGCGAAGATGTGGTGCTTAATCGGCGTGATGACGCCACAGAGCGTCTGCTTGATGCAGCTCCTCGTTTCAAAGGCGATGGTAAGGGAAGCGTCAATCATGCTGATCTCACATGGCGTGAGCAGGACGTGAACAAACGCATCGAACATGCGCTCGTCAATGGCATCACAGAATTTATTGAAACAGATACCGAAGAAGCACGCAAAGGGGTGGAGCGCCCACTTCACGTGATTGAAGGCCCTCTTATGGCGGGCATGAACGTGGTGGGTGATCTGTTCGGTTCGGGCAAGATGTTTTTGCCGCAGGTGGTGAAATCCGCCCGTGTCATGAAACAGGCGGTAGCCTACTTAGAGCCGTTTATGGCGAAAGAGCGCGAAGAATCGGGCATTGCCGACAAGCCCGCCGCCGGCAAAATCATCATGGCCACCGTCAAGGGCGATGTGCATGATATTGGCAAAAACATCGTTGGCGTGGTGCTCGCGTGTAATAATTACGAGGTGATTGATCTGGGCGTGATGGTACCCGCCGCTAAAATTCTTGCCGCCGCCAAAGAGCACAACGCGGATATTATCGGCTTGTCAGGTTTGATTACACCGTCCCTTGATGAAATGGTGTTTGTGGCCTCCGAGATGGAGCGTGAAGGGTTTAACTTGCCCCTCCTCATTGGTGGTGCGACCACCAGCCGCGTGCACACGGCGGTGAAAATTCATCCCCATTACCACAAAGGGCAAACGATTTATGTCACCGACGCAAGCCGCGCCGTGGGTGTGGTGTCTGCATTGCTCTCGGAGGATCAAAAGGGCGATTATATTTCAACCATTCAAGCGGAATATAAGAAGGTGGCCGATGCTCACGCGCGTTCAGAAGCCGATAAGCAACGTCTACCCCTCGCCAAAGCACGCGCGAATGCTCTCAAGATTGACTGGAGCGCTTATACGCCGACTAAACCCACATTTACGGGAACGCGGGTGTTTCGCACCTATGATGTAGCCGAGCTTGTGCCCTACATTGACTGGACACCGTTCTTCCAGACATGGGAGCTTAAAGGGCGCTACCCCGCGATTTTAACCGATGAAAAGCAGGGCGAAGCAGCGCGACAACTGTTTGAAGATGCGCAAAAGATGCTTAAACGCATCGTGGATGAGCGCTGGTTTGCGCCGAAAGCCGTGATTGGCTTTTGGCCTGCAAACGCGATCGGCGATGATATGGTGCTTTATAAGGGCGATGCGCGCGGTGAAGAACTCGCGCGTTTTCATGGCCTTCGCCAACAGCTATCAAAACGCGATGGCAGGCCGAATGTGAGCATTTCCGATTTCCTTGCCCCTAAGGAGAGCGGTGTGAAGGACTACATCGGAGCGTTTGTGGTCACCGCAGGACCAGAAGAAGCACGAATTGCCGAAAAATTTGAGCGCCTCAATGATGATTACAATTCTATTCTGGTGAAAGCCTTGGCTGATCGCATTGCGGAAGCGTTTGCCGAGCGCATGCATGAGCGTGTGCGCAAAGAATTTTGGGGGCATGGCGCAGATGAAGCGTTCTCGCCTGATGAACTCGCGAATGAACCCTACAAGGGCATCCGCCCTGCGCCTGGCTATCCCGCACAGCCTGATCATACGGAAAAAGTCACGTTGTTTCAGCTGCTGGATGCACAAAAACAGGTGGGCGTCACACTCACGGAAAGCTATGCGATGTGGCCAAGCTCATCCGTCTCTGGCCTTTATCTTGCACATCCAGAGGCGTATTATTTTGGCGTTGCCAAAATCGAGCGCGATCAAGTGGAAGACTACGCCGTGCGCAAAGGCATGAGCGTATCAGAGGTTGAACGCTGGCTCTCTCCAATATTGAATTACGACCCGGCGGCGTATGTGATGGTTGCGGCAGAGTAATGTTTTATACTGCGCCTTAAACTTTTTCTTTTTCAAAATAACCATTTGGAAAATTTTTTTTAAATAGTGGAATGAGCATTAAATAAAATTCATTTTTGATATTATTATTAATATCTTCTTCTCTTCCTTGAATATAATTAGAAATCTTTTCATAGAAAATTTGATTTAAATCATTAAGCTGTCCTTCAACAGCTTTAACAAGATTTAAGTGATTTTTCATTATTCTAAGTTTTTTCTTATTTATGGAATCATCACATAATTCTAAATAGCCTTGAAGCCAAATAATAAATTCAGAATTTTTCATCTGCTACTCCGGCTCTAATTCACCACGATGTATCGCCATGAAATAATCTTGATCACCATCATAAGTTGGATCAATATCATGAATAAATATACTTTGCTGCAACAAATTAATTGCATTAAATGATGATTTTTTATCAAAAATTGTCAAAGTAAGCCATATTTGTATTGGATATTGAAGATTTATAGGAACGAGAAATTTTCTTGCTTTGAGATCATTTAGTTGCTTATACCCCTCACATTTGAAGAGTTGGTGTCTGAAGTATTTTGAAGTTATCGGATAGGCGGTCAACCCATAATCGTGCTTTTTGCGGAAAAGTGGTATTCAGGAAGCCAAGGAT
>JBIKVP010000139.1:0-2816 GCA_044356745.1 Beijerinckiaceae bacterium
TCGGTGCGGTGGCGTTTCAAAAGCTCCTGCCGTTGATCCGGTTCTAAAAGCGTACCCATACCAAATTGGAATCAAAACAACCTTAATAAAAAGATAACGCCAACTCTTCACTCACGAGGGGTATAGGTCTAAACTCCAGAGTTACCTCAATCAGTTTAGGCAATAACCTTTTCATCCAGACTTTTTCTGAACCAGATGGCATAAAGTGCTGGGATGAAGAGAAGCGTTAGGAATGTAGCGACGAACAAACCACCCATAATGGTGATTGCCATAGGCCCCCAGAATGCACTCCCTGACAATGGAATCATGGCAAGAATAGCTGCAAGGGCTGTTAGAACGACAGGGCGAGCCCGTCGCACTGTCGCATCGACAATCGCCACGCGACGTGAATGTCCTTCAGAAACATCGGTTTCAATCTGATCGACAAGAATAACCGCATTCCGCATAATCATACCCGCAAGAGCAATTAATCCAAGCAGTGCCACGAAACCAAACGGCTTGTTCGCAATATTGAGCCCTAAAGATGCACCGATAATTCCAAGAGGAGCGGTGAGAAAAACGAGAGCAAGACGCGAAAAACTTTGCAATTGTATCATGAGCAAAAACAACATTGCCAATAGCATGATCGGGAAAAGAGCGAAAATAGAGGCATTGCCTTTTTCTGCTTCCTCAATTGCCCCACCAATTTCCAAACGATAGCCTTGCGGTAAGGTGTCGAGAATATCTTTTAACGCAGGCCACACTTGATTTGTGACATCCGGGGGTTGCACATTATCAATGACATCAGCACGCACGGTGATCGACATATCGCGGTTGCGTCGCCATAAAATGGGTTCTTCATGTGTGTAAGTGACTGTTGCAACTTGCGCGAGGGGAATAGGACGGCCACCTGTTGAGACAATTGTTAGATCAGAAAGCTTTGCTAAATCAAGCCGTTCTGAAGCAACAGCACGCGCGACAACATCAACTTTATTCACGCCATCACGCACCGTGGTGATTGGATAACCCGATAAAAGTGTTTGCAATGTTTGTGCAACATCTTGGGGGGTCAGGCCGAGCGCACGTGCACGTTCTTGATCAATTTCAAGGCGAATGGCAGGGGCTTGCTCGTTCCAGTCAAGATGTGGATCAACAATATTTTTATTTCGGCGCATGACCTCGCGCACCTTGTACGCAATATCGCGCACCGTGTTGGGATCAGCACCAACTACACGAAACTGCACAGGAAAGCCCACAGGGGGACCAAAATTAAAGCGATCTACCCGTACCCGCGCATCAGAGAGTGCACCCTCAGAGACTGCTTTTTCGATTTTTGCCTTGATTTTCTCACGCGCTTCAACATCACGCGCAACGATTACGATTTCAGAAAACGCTTCATTGGGAAGCTGAGGATTAAGGCCAAGCCAGAAGCGTGGTGCACCTTGCCCCACATAGGCTGTTGCGGTGAGAACACCTTTATCACCTTCATAAAGTTTTTCAGCGCGTTTTACGGCATCAATCGTGGCATTGATGGATGAGCCTTCCGGCAGTCTGAGTTGAAAAAACAATTCAGGACGCTCTGAAAGCGGGAAGAACTGTTGTTGTACGCGGCCAAAGCCTATGATGGAAAGAACAAAAATCGCAAGTGTTATCAACACGGTAATCATGCGATGATTAACGCACCACACAATGGCACGCCGTAATGTGCGATAAATGCGCGTATCATAAAGGCTCTCATGCGAGTGATGCTCACCATCAACATTTTTAAAATTCGGTAGCAGTTTCACACCAAGGTAAGGCGTGAAAACCACTGCCACAAACCAACTTGCAATGAGTGAAATAGCAACTACCCAGAAGATACCGCCCGCATACTCCCCCACACCAGAATTTGCAAAACCGATAGGCAAAAATCCTGCCGCAGTTACGAGCGTACCAGTCAGCATAGGAAAAGCTGTTGACTCCCATGCAAAAGCTGCGGCTCGCAGGCGATCCCAACCTTGTTCCATTTTAACGACCATCATCTCAATCGCAATGATAGCATCATCAACTAATAGCCCAAGCGAGATGATCAACGCGCCAAGCGTAATACGATGTAGATCAATGCCCAGCACATACATCACTACAAAGACTATCATCAGAACGAGTGGCACTGACAGTGCAACTACAATTCCCGTTCGCCAGCCGAGAGATAGAAAACTAACCCCTAAAACAATTAAAAGTGCTTCGATGAATGAACGTTCAAACTCAAAAATCGCATTATCAACGACTTTGGGTTGATCAGCGATCTGCTCCAAATTAACGCCTTGCGGTACATTTTTCATGAAGCTTTGCGTGGCTTCACCCACCGCTTTCCCCATATCAATAATGTTGGCACCTTTAGCCATGACAATACCGATGCCTACGGCCGGCTTGCCTTGTTGGCGAATAACAAAACTAGGTGGGTCAACAAAACCACGTGTCACATTCGCAAGATCGCCCAACCGAAACACGCGTCCATTCGCCTCAACAGGAATTTCTGCCACAGCCCTCTCACCTGCAAGCGCACCTGTAACGCGAAGAGGAACGCGTTGTGCACTCGTTTCAACGACACCAGCGGGAGTTACAGCGTTTTGTTTGACGACAGAATCGATCAAGGCTTGTGGTGCTAAATCAAGATTAGCGAGCCGTCCGTGGCTATATTCGATGAAGATTTTTTCATCCTGAGTGCCATAAATATACCCCTCACATTTGAAGAGTTGGTGTCTGAAGTATTTTGAAGTTATCGGATAGGCGGTCAACCCATAATCGTGCTTTTTGCGGAAAAGTGGTATTCAGGAAGCCAAGGATGGCCTTCACGA
>JBIKVP010000074.1:0-10184 GCA_044356745.1 Beijerinckiaceae bacterium
TTCGTGAAGGCCATCCTTGGCTTCCTGAATACCACTTTTCCGCAAAAAGCACGATTATGGGTTGACCGCCTATCCGATAACTTCAAAATACTTCAGGCACCAACTCTTCAAATGTGAGGGGTATAAAACTAAACCATTGGTTGAGCGGTTTAATTCTGAATTATCAGAATATAACAACGCTAATAGTGGGGCAGATATTCCCCTCTTAAATGTTGATACAGACGGCGATATTGATAACGCAAGTCGTGACGCAACTTTAAACGCATTGGCAGAACTTGCTGGAACCGACAGTGGACAACTTACAATAACGCTTAGGGCGCAAGACGGGATACTCGACGCCGACACACCTATCAAAAACATGGCTAATATCATGGGGCACTTGACGGTGGTGGATGGCATTCGCGATGGCGTTGAATCGCTAGGGGAGAATAATCCATTATACAATCCCAACCAAAGCATTCTAGGGCAGCCAAATGTTGCTGAAGCTGTGGCAAGACTAAATCGCACAAAAGAGATTTTAGATACGCTTGATTGATAAAATGAGATTTTTGATATGGAAAAACAACATGTTACGCGTGTAATCATTGTATAGATTTATTGCATTACAATAAGGGGAGGGCTAAAGGTGGTTGATCGAAGAATCAATCACCTTTTTCATGTTTTAGCCTCTTTCTCTTGCAAACGTTTATTATGCCCTCAGTTGTCATTATCGTTGAAAATTTGCCTGTCCCGTTTGATCGGCGCGTTTGGCAAGAAGCCAAGGCCTTGCGTGATGCGGGTTGGACAGTTTCTGTGATTTGTCCTTTAACGGAAAAATACCCTTTAAAACGTGAGACGCTTGAGAACATTCATATTTTTCGCCACCGCTTGCCAATGGAAGCGCGCGGGAAACTTGGTTTTCTCATTGAGTATGGGGCAGCACTTTTTCATGAAGCGCGTCTGCTTTTTAAAGTGCGCAAAGAGATTGGCTTTGATGTCATCCATGCGTGCAACCCCCCTGATCTCATTTTTTTGATCGCTCTCCCTTGGAAATGGCTCAAAGGTGTGCGCTTTGTTTTTGATCATCACGATGTGTGTCCTGAACTATTTGAAGCGAAATTTGGTGATAAGCGCGGGTTTGTGCAAAACGCTTTAATATGGGCAGTGCGCTGGGCAGAAAAACTGACGTTTAAAGCTGCGGATCTTGTTGTCTCTGCGAATGAGACATTTCGTGAGCTTGCCATAACCCGTGGCGGGAAAAGCGATCAAGACACAGTCTCAGTTTATTCCGTTCCTGATCGCAGTAAATTTTATCGCACTCAAGCGAATGATGCGCTTCGCAATGGTAAGCATCTCGTGATTGGCTACATGGGTATTATCAATGATCAGGATGGCGTTGATCATGTCGTGGAAATGGCTGCGCATCTCAAACATGATCTTGGTCAAACCGATTTTCAATGTGTCATTGTGGGTGATGGTCCGGCATTAATGTCCGTAAAAGCGCTTGCTGTTGATAAACAGGTCACCGATGTTGTGACCTTTACAGGTTATCAAAGTGGTGCAGATTTTTTAAGCGCGCTGTCAACTTTTGACATCGGTGTTATCCCTGACCCGCTAAACCCCTATAATGACAAAATCAGCATGAACAAAGTGTTTGAATATGCGGCAATGGGTACACCAATTGCCGCTTTTCCGCTGCGTGAAACACAGCGACTGCTCAAAGAGGATGCCGTTTTCGCACAGGGCAATGATGCGCGCTCACTCGCTGATGCCGTACTCACACTGATGCACAGTGATGATTTACGTCTGCGTATGGGACAAGCGGCCAAAAAGCGTGCAGAGGATGATTTTAATTGGGATCATGAAGCCTCTAAACTTATCAAAGCATATGAGCGGTTTTACTCAAAATAATCTTACAAATAAAATAAATGGTGGTGCGGGCGGAGGGACTCGAACCCCCACGACTTGCATCACTGGAACCTAAACCCAGCGCGTCTACCAGTTCCGCCACGCCCGCTTGCATGATCAGTTGACCTGACAACGGATGCACAACACCATAACTGGTCATAAGATGTCAATCATTCCTGCGCTACAAGATGGTTTAAAACAATCTTTGTTTTGAGAGGATTGATGATGAGTACGCAATTTGGTCGCACAGGTGTGAGTACACACATGAGTGTAGCGGGTGAGCGCGTTGAATGGGTTGATACAGCCAAGGGGCTTTGCATCATTCTTGTTGTGATGATGCATTCAACATTGGGAATGGGCGAAGCGGTTGGGCGTGAAGGTTGGCTACACCACGTTGTCGCTTTTGCAAAACCATTTCGCATTCCTGCATTTTTTCTTGTATCGGGGCTGTTTGTGGCGCGCGCGCTCAGCCGAGACTGGCCCACATATCTTGATCGACGTGTTGTGCATTTTGCGTATTTTTATATTTTGTGGCTTACAATTCAGAGCGTTTTTAAGTTTGGACAACTGTATGACGACTCTTTTTTGCGCTTTATCACCAACTATGCCTTAGCTTTTGTTGAACCATTCGGTACGCTATGGTTCATTTATGTGCTGGCAGTTTTTTCGGTCATGGCCAAGCTTCTGATGCGCGTTCCGCATCATATCCATATTATTGGTGCTGCAACGCTTCAAATTATTCCAATGCTTTTTAACAATTGGGGCTGGCAGATCAAATGGGATTTGCTGGATTATGTGTGCACGAATTATGTCTATTTCGTTGCAGGTTATGTGTTTGCCTCTGGCGCTTTCACTTATGCTCATGAAGCTGCACGGCGCATTCATGTGACACTGACAGGGTTGCTCGTGTGGGCGATGATTTCAGGTTTGTTCGCATTTGCACAAACGGGGCATCCGATTTTTAAGACATGGGCAAGTTTGCCGTTCATTAGTTTGGGGCTTGGCTTACTCGGTGCTTTTGCTTTGATTGCCGTTGCCGTTTTGCTCGTGCGGTTGCGTTTGTCTGCGCCCTTTCAATATTGTGGCCATCATTCCATTGCGATTTACCTCGCCTTTTTTGTGCCGCTGGTTGTGACCCGTCTTATTTTTATCAAACTGGGACTGGTGCAGGATGTTGGCTTTGCCTCGCTAGTCATTACAATTGTCGCCATCACAACGCCTTTGATCTTTGAGCGTATTGTGCGTCACACGTGGATGGATTTTTTATTTGTGCGTCCCAAAAGCGTCTCACTGCTTCCCCCAAAGCAAAAAGACCCTGCAGAACCAACACAAATTGCTTAAGTTCTGTTTTCAAACTTGACTTTATGATGTACCTACGGCATTGCATACACATTATTGAAGAGTTTAAAGAAGTGCGATTGTCGCCTCCTTAAAACGTTCCACCTGTTAAAATGGATATGTATCATGGCTAAAACCGCCACCATCAAAATTAAATTGCTTTCAACAGAAGGCACTGGTTCGTTTTATGTCACAAAAAAGAACCCGCGCACCAAAACAGAAAAGCTCTCATTTCGCAAATATGATCCTGTTTTGCGCAAACATGTTGAATTCAAAGAAACAAAAATCAAGTAAGAAACGCTTTTATCGGTATTGTTCAAAAGCACCCTTCAAGGGTGCTTTTTATTTGCGCTCAAGCCCGGCGCTAACACATGGGTTATCCACGTTATGCATTTAAAGTCCCATGACACGACGATGATTATATTGAAAGCGTTGGTCATATCAGAGTAAGAACACAATCATCCCATCATCAGTGCGGGGAAGTTGGTGTCGCAAACGCAAGCAGTTTTAACTCAAAACGTTCCGCAACATGTGGCTATTATCATGGATGGTAATGGGCGCTGGGCTCTATCGCGTGGGTTGCCAAGACTTGAAGGACATAGACGCGGCGTTGATGCTGTACGACGTACAATTCAAGCGGCTGCCAACTTAAAAGTCAAATACCTGACGATATATAGTTTTTCCTCGGAAAACTGGCGTCGTCCTACATCTGAAATCAACGATCTCTTTGGATTGCTGAAGTTTTTTATTCGTCGCGATCTGGCAGAGCTTCATCAAAACAATGTGTGCATCAAAATTATCGGCTCACGTGAAGGCTTGCCTGAAGATATTATGATGCTGCTTGATGATGCACAAAGTCTTACAAAAAATAACACGGCGCTCACACTCATTGTTGCCTTTAATTATGGAGCGCGCTCGGAAATTATTCATGCCGCAAAAATACTTGCTCAAAAAGTCAGCATTGGAACTTTAAGTGAGGGCGATATTAATGAGCAGGCATTTTCACAAGCGCTTTGGACAGGGGATATTCCCGATCCTGATCTGCTCATTCGCACATCGGGAGAAGAGCGGTTATCAAATTTTCTGCTATGGCAACTTGCCTACGCTGAAATGGTTTTCATGGATGTACTCTGGCCAGATTTTGATCAAGAGCATTTAGAAGCTGCTTTAAACATCTATCAAGCACGTGATCGTCGTTTTGGCGGCATCGCGCAACAGGGGGCTTCATGAGCATGATGCCTGTGCAAACAAAATCTTCTTTATCGGACTTAGCAGTACGCGCTGCGTCGAGTATATTGATGGCGGCGCTTGCTTTTGGCGTGACGTGGTGGGGCGGCTGGCCGTTCACACTTTTCTGGTTCTTAGCGTCTGCTGCGATTGCATATGAATGGCTTAGCATAACGAGCTTGCCGCGTTTATGGCTTTTATTCTCACTGATTATGGGAGCAAGCGCCCTTGTGCTTAGCTTGCCCTCTGTCATGGACACCTCGCATATGCTGAATTTACAGATAGGTGTTCTTGCAAGTGCGGCCTTAATCGGATTGTTAATTGTGCGCTCACAACGTGACCGCCTTTGGTTTATTGCAGGTTTCGCCTATACACTGGTCATTGCGCTTGTGCCAACACTTGTGCGTCATCACACCTTATTGGGAGACCAAGGCGGTTTTGCCGCCGTGCTTTGGATGTTCGCCGTGGTGTGGCTGACAGATATCTTTGCGTATTTTTCAGGCCGTCTTATTGGGGGTGCAAAACTTTGGCCAGCCATTAGTCCTAAGAAAACATGGGCAGGTTTTATTGGTGGCGTGAGTATTGGCGCAATCGGCGGTGTGATGGTTTACATCACTTTTATGAGTGAAAAAACGATAAGCGTAAATGATGTTATGCTTGTGGGAATAGCATCGTTACTAGCAGCGATGATGGGGCAGGGGGGCGATCTTGCTGAATCTGCCATTAAACGTCATTTTGATGTTAAGGATGCTTCGCATCTTATTCCAGGACATGGCGGTGTGATGGATCGTCTTGATGCTTTTTGGGCGGTGTGCGTCATCGTTGGTTTTGCCATGGCTGTAATTCCATTTTTGAAAGTTTAAAGCACGATGAAAAAGTGGCCAACGGTTTTTATCAAATCACTATTCAATTATAAAAAGTAACGATGTGATGGTTCAACGTGTCACAATACTGGGAGCGACAGGCTCAATTGGCTGCTCAGCGCTTGACGTCATCCGCCATCATCGTGATCGTTTCAAAATTGTGGCTCTTGTCGCTGGGCGCGATGTCAATAATCTTGCAGCACTTGCACGCGAATTTCAGCCCGATTGCGTCGCTCTTGCCGATGCATCACAAGCACATGGACTCAATGATGCGCTTGAGGGCACTTCGATTGCAACAGGTGCAGGCGAGCAAGCCGTGCTGGAAGCGGTTGATCGTGATGTTGATATAGTTATAGCGGGCATCGCAGGCACAGCAGGACTTATTCCAACCTATGCATCACTTAAAACAGGGAGACGTTTAGCGCTTGCGAATAAAGAATGTCTTGTATGTGCGGGTGATGTGTTTATGCGTACGGCACGTGAACGCGGCGTGACGATCTTACCCGTTGACTCAGAACATAATGCTCTTTTTCAAGCATTGGCAGGGCATTCCCTTGATGATGTTGAATCGATGACACTCACTGCCTCGGGTGGACCTTTTCGAACATGGCCGCTTGAGGCGATAGAAAAAGTGACGCCGCAACAAGCGCTTCAGCATCCGACTTGGTCAATGGGCGCAAAAATTACAATCGATTCCGCGACATTAATGAATAAAGGGCTTGAACTTATTGAAGCGCATCACCTGTTTGAAATTGATGCGGCAAGACTTTGCGTTGTGGTACACCCAGAATCAATTATACACGGGCTTGTTGCATTTAAAGATGGTTCCGTAACGGCTGGAATGGCGGCGCCTGATATGCGCGTTGCCATTTCACACACGCTGGGGTTTCCAGAACGCCTAGAGGTTCCCTCTCGTCGCTTTGATTTAATTGCGCTCAAAAGTTTGACGTTTGAAGCCCCAGATAATGAGCGTTTTCCGTGTTTGCAACTCGCGCGCCATGCTCTTGCTCAAGGTGGTGTGTGGCCAACAGTGCTCAACGGCGCTAATGAGGCTGCGGTAGCGTTGTTTTTACAAGGGAAAATCTCGTTTGGCGGTATTGGGCGCTATGTTGACAATGTATTGTCATCTTATTCAGGCGCTACATCTGCACCGCAATCAATTCAAGATGCGTTAGCCGTTCACGTTAATGCCCAAAAAAATACGCGTTAACCCTCTTGTTGTTTGGCGATAGCGTAAAAATCGCGTATAAACTCTGTTAACGAAATGTTATCAAGCGATCCTGTGCTAACTGTATGGGGCGCTCAATTTACAAAGGTTTTGAATATGGATGTGTTGTTTACAGGTTTGACATCAACTTTCGGCTTTTTAATTGGAACTATTCTTCCGTTTTTATTTGTTTTGACCGTCGTCGTGTTTGTGCACGAAATGGGGCATTATCTTGTCGGTCGCTGGTGCGGGGTGGGTGTAAGCCATTTTTCTCTCGGCTTTGGCCCTGAGCTTATTGGTTGGACAGATAAAAAAGGCACGCGCTGGCGCTTATCGGCTATCCCACTAGGTGGCTACGTTAAGTTTTTAGGTGATGACAGTGCCGCGAGCACGCCCGACTTTGAAAAACTCAAAGAGTTAACTCCAGAAGAAAAAGCAACACATTTTCACACGCAAAAAGTATGGAAGCGTGCTGCAGTTGTCGCCGCAGGTCCCATTGCCAATTTTATTCTTGCTTTAGTTGTGTTTCCAGCCATTTTTTATGCACGGGGACAGCACATTGTTTTGCCACGTGTTGATACTGTTGTTGCTGATAGTGTCGCTGAAAAGGCAGGATTTAAATCGGGCGATCTTATCCTTGCAATTAATCAAGAAGAGGTCACAAGCTTTGGTGATTTACAGCGCATCGTCAGTATCCATGCGGGTGAAACACTACGCTTTAGTGTTGAGCGTACAGGGCAAATCGTTGATCTGGCAGCAACACCTGCTTTAAGAGAGATTCGCACATCACTTGGCGTGCAGCGCATTGGTCAGCTTGGGCTCACAGCATCACGCAACCCTGATGACATCAAGCATATCACTTACAGCATTCCTCAAGCTATCAAGTTGGGTGCAAGTGAAATGTGGTTTATCGTGGATCGCACGGTGGATTACTTGGTTAAATTGTTTTCAGGACGCGAATCCGCAGACCAGCTTTCAGGGCCTATCCGTATTGCGCAAGCGTCTGGAGAAGTTGCACAAGTTGGTTTCATCGCATTAATGAGTTTGACCGCTCTTTTATCGGTATCGATTGGCCTCATTAATCTTTTTCCCATTCCGCTTCTGGATGGTGGGCATCTGGTGTTTTATGCCTACGAAGCGATAAGGGGCAAACCTCTTGGCGAAAAAGCGCAGGAATGGGGCTTTCGCATTGGCCTTGGTTTCGTCGTGCTCTTAATGGTTGTTGCCACATGGAATGATATTATTCATATCAGTACAAATTTTGTAAAAATTGGCACATAAAGCTTGGCAAGCAACTTCAATTTGAGTTGAAATTGCATTTTGAATGTTTCATCCCCGCGCTGGACGCGGGGATTCTTATGCGCACTCTTGCGATAAGAAACGCTCACTTTTAAAGTATGTCGAGGATATTAAGGCGTGTTTCGGTTGTTAAGCGTGCTTGCCAACTTTTGGTTGCTCAAGCGCATTAAGAATAGTGCTCACAATGCCTGCTGCATTTAAACCTGCTTGTGCATACATAATCTCAGGTTTGTCGTGATCTTGAAACGCATCGGGCAGGGTTAGGGTACGAATTTTTAAGCCCCGATCAAGTGCCCCTTCATGTGCTAAAAACGCTAGAACATGACTGCCAAAACCGCCTTGCGCCCCTTCCTCTAAGGTTATCAAAATATCATGGCTTTGAGCCAGTTTAAGAATCATCTCTTTATCAAGGGGTTTGGCAAAACGTGCATCAGCAACTGTAGTTGAAAGACCGCGTGCTTCAAGCTCTTCAGATGCCATCAATGCCTCTTGCAAGCGTGTGCCAAGAGAAAGCAATGCAACCGTTTTTCCTTCTTTAATGATACGCCCTTTACCAATAGCGATTGGAATGCCGCGCTCAGGTCGTTCTATCCCCACACCTTCGCCACGTGGATAGCGAAATGCAATGGGCCCTGCATCATAAGCCGCAGCGGTTGCAACCATATGCATCAACTCCACTTCATCACTTGGCGCCATTACAACAAAGTGTGGCAGGCACGTCAAGAAAGCGAGATCAAATGCACCAGCATGGGTGGGGCCATCAGCTCCGACAAGACCTGCACGATCAATGGCAAAGCGGACAGGCAAATTCTGAATGGCGACATCGTGGACGACTTGATCATAGCCACGTTGCAAAAATGTGGAGTAAATCGCACAAAAAGGCTTATAGCCTTCTGTTGCTAAACCAGCAGCAAAAGTCACCGCATGTTGTTCAGCAATTCCGACATCGAATGTGCGTGTGGGAAAAGCTTTTTCAAACAGGTCAAGCCCCGTGCCAGAAGGCATAGCCGCACTAATCGCGACTATTTTTTCATCATCTCGCGCTTCTTGAATGAGGCTTTGCGCAAACACTTTTGTGTAGCTTGGGGCATTTGCTTTGGCTTTTGCTTGCGCACCTGTCACCACATCGAAGGTTGTAACACCATGATATTTATCTTCTGCATTTTCAGCTGGGGGATAACCCTTACCTTTTTGCGTGACGACGTGAAGCAGGATAGGGCCCATTTGTGCATCGCGCACATTTTTTAAAATGGGCAGAAGATGATCTAAATTATGCCCATCAATGGGGCCTACATAATAAAAGCCCAACTCTTCAAACAGAGTGCCCCCTGTCCAGAAGCCTCGCGCATATTCTTCTGCACGCTGTGCCTTCGTATAAAAGAATTTGGGAAGTTTGCGCGTGAGCTGCTTTCCAACATCCCGCAATGATAAATAACTGCGGCTTGATAAAAGACGCGATAAATACGATGACATTGCCCCTGTTGGCGGCGCAATCGACATATCATTATCGTTGAGAATAACAATAAGTCGCGAGTGCATTGCACCCGCGTTATTCATTGCTTCATACGCCATGCCCGCCGACATCGCCCCATCACCAATGACACAGATCACATTGTTGTGCCCTCCAGATAAATCACGGGCTACGGCCATCCCCAAGCCAGCTGAAATGGACGTTGAGGAATGAGCCGCGCCAAAGGGATCATAAGGGCTTTCAGAGCGTTTGGTGAAACCCGATAAACCTCCTGCCTTGCGGAGTGTGCGAATGCGATCCCGCCGACCGGTCAGAATTTTATGAGGATACGCTTGATGTCCTACATCCCATATGATGCGATCATCAGGAGTATTAAAAACGTGATGTAGCGCGACAGTGAGTTCAACAACACCTAATCCTGCGCCAAGATGTCCACCCGTTACGGAAACAGCATCGATTGTTTCTGCACGTAGCTCATCTGCAACCTGGCGCAATGCGCTTTCAGGTAAAAGACGCAAATCTTCAGGTAAATGGATTTGATCTAGGATGGGTGTTTCGACTGACATGATCAACATATAAGGCTACATAAGCGCCTTGTCATTACACAAGACGACTAACTCTTCAGAAAGAATGCTGACAAACGCGCACTATGCGCGTTAACCGCAGGAGACCTTCGTTAAGCGCTCATCATAAACACGGGCGCGCTCTTAAAGGCCACGTCAGTGATAAGTGATTATACGTGACATTTAAATGAGTAATAAGTTGCTATACCCCTCACATTTGAAGAGTTGGTGCCTGAAGTATTTTGAAGTTATCGGATAGGCGGTCAACCCATAATCGTGCTTTTTGCGGAAAAGTGGTATTCAGGAAGCCAAGGATGGCCTTCACGAAG
>JBIKVP010000140.1:0-2797 GCA_044356745.1 Beijerinckiaceae bacterium
GGTGCGGTGGCGTTTCAAAAGCTCCTGCCGTTGATCCGGTTCTAAAAGCGTACCCATACCAAATTGGAATCAAAACAACCTTAATAAAAAGATAACGCCAACTCTTCACTCACGAGGGGTATATGTTTGCATAAAACTTTTCTTTTCAAAGCTTTTTGAGCCATGCTCACCTCCTGTAAGATGATGTGGTGATGATGTTGACAGTGCCCTTCATGTTCAAATGTCTTGATGCAGTTCATGCCAAAATGTCTGAAGTGCTGCTTCAAGCGTTGTAAAGCGTTGATCAACCTTGGGGTCATCGCGCGCATCTTCCATGACGCGACATGCATAACGCGCTGTGGTGCGATCACGGCCAAAACTGCGTGCAACCTTTGTTAAATTGACGCCTAGCCCAACATGGGTGAGATACATCATAGCCTGACGTGCACGGGCAATCGGTTCACAACATCGCGCCCCTGCCCGTAAATCGCGCATTCCAACGGCAAACACATGTTCTACCACCGATTGAACGAGACGGCATTTAGCGCTTGCTTGAAGCGTGTCATCACGGCACAACATGAATTAATCCTTCACCAAAGGAATGGCTCAATCATCTATAAGGGTCTTTTCGCATTGAGGCTTATAGTCTGATTTTGTAATTTTATGAGTATATATTCCTAATTAAAGGAATGCAATCTTTATTTTTCCGCTCATCAAGCGGAATGGGTTTTTTCTATCGAGTGAGACGTGATATGAGCGCACCTGAACGTGAGAATACTGCCCCTGATGCCCTCGATTATGTCGAAAAGGGGCGTCTTTTATTCGCAAAAGAAGCAACATTTATGCGCGGTGTCGTTGATATGGACGGTTTACCGCCAATGGAGACGCTTGAGATCGCCTTTGCGGGACGCTCAAATGTCGGCAAATCGACTCTGATTAATGCGCTGACAGGTCGTAAAGCCCTCGCGCGTGCATCACATACACCTGGTCGTACGCAAGAGCTAAACTTCTTTGACCTTGATGGTCACCTGCGCTTTGTTGATATGCCAGGATATGGCTATGCCGCAGCGCCTGAAGCGAAGGTCAAAGCGTGGACAAAACTCATCAAAACATACTTGCGCGGGCGTGCAAATCTTGCACGGGTTTATTTGCTCGTTGATAGCCGCCACGGGCTTAAAGATGTCGATACGGCTATTCTTAACATGCTTGATACAGCGGCGGTGTCCTATCAAATTCTGCTCACAAAAACCGATGCCTTGAAAAAAAATGAGCTGGAGCAGCGCATGGCGCAGACACAAACCCAGCTTTTAAAACGCCCCGCCGCCTTCCCAGATATCATTGCAACCTCCAGCCGTGATGCCCTTGGCGTGCCAGAACTTCGCGCCGCCATTGCAAAATTGCTGGATGAACGTGTGAAGGTGTGAGCCTGAAAAATTCGCGTGATTGACTTCATAAATGACGCGCCGCATAAGCAAAACGTTTATCGATTCACAGGTGTCAATCATGCCCGCTCTTCCTCTCCCTGATGTGCATACCCGTGCAGAGGTTCTGACACAGGCATTGCCGCATATGCAGCGTTATGATCAGCAAATTGTTGTAATCAAGTATGGCGGTCATGCCATGGGTGATCCTGAAGCGGCTGAGGATTTTGCGGAAGATGTTGTTCTTTTAGAGCAATCAGGCGTCAAGCCCATTATCGTGCATGGCGGTGGACCGCAAATTGGGCGTATGCTTGAAAAACTCGGCATTAAATCCGAATTTCAGGATGGGTTGCGCGTCACGGATGCTGCAACCGTTGAAGTCGTTGAAATGGTGCTCGCGGGGCTGATTAATAAGCAAATTGTGGGGTGGATTTCTGCTGAGGGCGGCAAAGCCATTGGCTTGTGCGGCAAAGATGGCAACATGGTTGTGGCTCAAAAAGTCACACGCACGGTGGTTGATCCTGATAGCAATATTGAAAAGCATATTGATTTAGGCTTTGTGGGCGAGCCTGCCCAAGTTAATCGCGAAGTGCTTGATGCGATTCTTAAAGCAGAGCTTATTCCTGTTATCGCACCCGTTGCCGCAGGAACAGACAATCACACCTATAACGTCAATGCTGATACGTTTGCAGGGGCGATTGCAGGGGCAATGAAAGCAAAACGCTTATTGCTTCTGACAGATGTGCCGGGTGTGCTGGATAAAAATAAGCAGCTTCTCCCTGAACTCACGATTGAGCAATGTCGTCAACTGATTGCAGATGGCACGATCACTGGCGGCATGATTCCAAAAGTGGAAACCTGCATCTATGCTCTTGAGCGGGGTGTTGAAGCCGTGGTTATTCTCAACGGTAAAGTCGCCCACGCTAGCTTATTGGAACTCTTTACTGATCACGGCGCGGGGACACTGATTAAGCGGTGATTAGATGATATTTAAATTGTGACTACTTTAGGTGCTATGAAATGTACACAATTTCACATATCGATATGTGGCTTAAGATTTCACCTGAAAATCAAAAACTTGAGTTTAAAGAAGCTAAAAATAATTTTTCAAAAGATAAATTACGTGAATATTGTGTCGCTATTGCAAATGAGGGTGGGGGGCATATTGTTCTTGGTGTATCGGATGCTATTCCAAGAAAAATTGTTGGTAGTTATGCCTTCACTAACATTTTAAAAACTTCTGATGAATTGTTCCGCTCTCTCGGATTTCGTATTGATATACCCCTCGTGAGTGAAGAGTTGGCGTTATCTTTTTATTAAGGTTGTTTTGATTCCAATTTGGTATGGGTACGCTTTTAGAACCAGACCAACGTCAGGAGCTTTTGAAACGCCACCGC
>JBIKVP010000075.1:0-10075 GCA_044356745.1 Beijerinckiaceae bacterium
GTGAAGGCCATCCTTGGCTTCCTGAATACCACTTTTCCGCAAAAAGCACGATTATGGGTTGACCGCCTATCCGATAACTTCAAAATACTTCAGACACCAACTCTTCAAATGTGAGGGGTATATTCCATTTTATCCAAAAATGAGTTTATAAATATATCGCGCATTTAACAGGTATTTGAGCGAATACCTCAAGAGTTTAGATGTGCTTTCACATACGCATAAACAAGCCGTGCTACTTGCACTTCGCCCCCCTCGGGACGGGCTGGTTTTGCCGTTGGTGTCCAGCCGAAAATATCAAAATGCACCCATTTGCGCTCTACTGAGATAAATTTTCTCAAGAAGAGTGCGGCAAGAATAGACCCTGCATAAGAGCTGCTTGACACATTGTTGATGTCGGCGACTTTTGAATTGAGCATACTCTCATAAGGTGTCCAGAGCGGTAGCCGCCACACGGGATCGTTTTGAGTGCTTCCGATGCGAGACAACGTTTGTGCTAAGTCATCATCATCACACATCAGCGGGGGAAGATCAGGCCCCAAGGCGACACGCGCTGCACCTGTTAACGTGGCCATGTCGATGATGAGATCAGGATTGCCCTCATCTGCATAGGTGAGTGTATCAGCAAGGATCAGCCGCCCTTCGGCATCGGTGTTGCCAATCTCAACGCTTAAACCTTTGCGGCTCGGCAACACATCACCTGGTCGGAACGCTTGGCCTGAAATCGCATTTTCAACCGCAGGGATAAGCACGCGCAGACGCACGGGCAGTTCAGCATCCATGATCATGGATGCGCAGGCTAAAACGCTTGCCGCACCTCCCATATCTTTTTTCATGAGCAACATGCTGCTGTCTGGCTTGATATTGAGGCCCCCTGTGTCGAAGGTTACGCCTTTGCCGACAAGCGTGATCTGAGGAAGTGTTTTAACATCGTGGCCTTTGGGATGCCATATCAGGTCAATTAAACGCGGTGCTCTCGCAACATCATCACTGGCAGCGCGGCCCACCGCGTGGATGAGCGGAAAATTATGCGTTAAAAGCGCATCCCCTTTAATGACTTGAAGATGTCCGCTTCTCGTATCCGCTAAATGTCGTGCCGCGTCCTCTAACGTATCAGGGCTGCAATCGTGGGCAGGGGTATTAATCAGGTCACGTCCCAGTGTGATTCCTGCCATGATGCGCGATATATCGTGCGCATCAACGCCTTCGGGAATTTGAAGGCGAATGTTTGGCAAAGCAGCTGTTTTGTAGCGCGTAAACCGATAGCGCCCCATCACAAAGCCAAGAACCGCCAATGTCATATCAAGCGGACACTCCGAGAGAGTGCTTTTGGTTTTGATAGGATCAAAACCGCACTCTAATTCTTTGTTTGATCGCATTTTCTCTACGCGAACCGGTTCCCACTTCGCTTGAAAATACTCTAGCGCATAATCCCCTTCAGGCAGCGCATCGTTCAATTTTGCCAAAATGAACGGATCACATGTGTCTACACTTGAGCCTAGTCCAATATAAACTTGCTCTAACAACCCATCGGCTGCGGGAAGCAGGAAAACACTGCCTTCCTTGGCTTTAAAGCCGTGAAGTCCTGCAATGCGCTGGGCACGTGGAGATAGTGTTTCGCGAACGTTGAGCCAGCTCGTTTCATCGACAAGTGTTACCGGTGTGATGGTATTGGTTGTGCGATTAAACAGGCTGTCATGGATCATCGTAAAACTCTATGGAGTGGGTGTCAGTGCCCGTGTTGCGATGTAAAGCGCTAAAGCGGTGGCGTTTGATACATTCAGGCTCTTGATTGTTCCAGGCATGTGTAACTGAGCGACAAACGAACAGGTTTCGCTGGTTCGTTGACGCAATCCCTTGCCCTCTGCACCCATGACAAGGGCTAAAGGTGCTTCAAGCGGTAAGGGTAGATTTGGAGAATCAAGGGCAACATCTGCTTCAGAATCAAGGCCGACACAGGTAAAGCCACGTGTTTTTAATTCTTCAAGCGTATCTGACAGATTACGCACGGTGATAATGGGTAAATGTTCCAATGCACCTGACGCGGATTTTGCCAACACTCCTGTTGCAGCTGGACTGTGACGTGCTGTGGTGATGACTGCGGCCACATTAAAGGCCGCAGCTGTGCGCAGCATCGCTCCCACATTATGCGGGTCGGTAATTTGATCGAGCACGAGGACAAGGGCTTTTGGGGAAAGATTCGCGAGCGTTAAAGCGGGAAGCGGTTCTGCCTCAAGATAAAGTCCTTGATGAACAGAATCAGGTGTTAGAAGACGGTCAATCTCTTTGGGATGCACATTCTCTGGCGTAAGAGGCAGCGTAATGCCTTCTTCATTCAGTTTACGAAGCGCATTATCACTTGCGAGAAAACGGATGAACTTGCGACGCGGATTTTTAAGCGCTTCCACAACAGGATGCCAGCCATAAAGAATACACAGATTGTCATCGTCCTCCCGTTTGTCACGGGGCGTGGAGCGAAACGGCGCAGAGCGCGGTTTATTGAATGGACGGGTGGGGCGTGATGAATAACTCATTACCAACGCTTAACGCGCTGCTGCATCTGATGCAAGGGGATGCCAAGGGGATACTAAGGGGACTCTCATCGTTCTCTTCATTCTCAACGTGTTGTGACGCTTAGATGTTGACGTGGGCGCTAACTGCCCCTAAAAAGCCTCACCTTGCACGAGTCTCACATGAGATTTTATGGCAGGTTAAGGGGGAATGTCCCGAGCGGCAAAGGGGGCGGACTGTAAATCCGCTGGCTATGCCTTCGCAGGTTCGAGTCCTGCTTCCCTCACCATTTATATTTTCACGTTGTCACCTACCAACCCAACCTGCGGGTTTTGGCTCGCGAAAACACCACTCGCCTTCCCCATTTATATTTGCACGTTGCCACCCACCAACCATTCACTTTTTACAGATTAAAAAATATCATCCTTCAGATATTTCTATCGACCTTCTTGTGCAGGAACCGTTGGTGTGTGCTGAGCAGGTGTTTGTGAGGAATTATTGGTCGGGGGCGTATTCGCATTTGAATTACGGGATGCGCCAGATTTATCGTCTACGGTCGCTTTGTTTTGCAAAGAATTTTCTGGGAAAAGGGTTGTATTCCCCCACATGAGCAAAACAAACATTGCCACTAATGCTAAAGTCATGCTTATGACAAGCACAACAAGAACAGGGCGTCCTTTTTTTGTCGCTGGTCGTGTATTACTTGCATTGATCTCATGGTCAGGATTTTTTATATTCATGCTCAATTCCTAAAAATTTATATTTGGTGAGTTACGAAACGCGCAACGCTGCATTTTCAATTGGTGTGTTCTCACTTAAGCTTTCTGCAGCAAGCGTTTGACTGTCACGTTCAGTTATGAGCCGAGGATCATTGGCAGCAATAGCCCTCTCGTTTTCAATCCGCAGTGCTTCACGGCGCTGAGCGTCTAAACGCTGTGTGTCTTGTCTTTGCGTATTCAGGCGTTGATCTTCTGCACGTTGATTGTCTTCAACACTTTCTTGAAAATCTTCCTCTAGCTCTGCATTTGTCTCATCTATTTCAGGTTGAGGATCGACAGGTTGTTGAGGCAGATTTTGAGGTAAAACTTGTGTATCAGTAACGGGATCAATCTCTGTAACAGGTGAAACAGGTTCAATAGGACCTATAGCCATGATCTTTCTCCATCATAAAAAAATATTCGTTTAACGAGAAACCTTTGACTCAGTGAATAGTTCCAAATTGTTTTGTGCTTGATTGATGCCCACTCTTTTTTAATTGATTGATACTGTCATGATCTGATGGTGATTTACATGTTACTTTAACGTGATGTGGATAATACATTTTCGAATGAGAATGCCTGTTCTCATGAGAATGCTTGCCTTAAAAGTATGTCGTGTCATAAATAGCCCTCTTATTGATGGTTATTTGAGTGATGCCTGTGATGCCGCCGAAATTTTTCATACACATGATTGTGCTCGCACTCATCACACTAGGTCTTGATCAAGCCTCTAAGATATATTTGCTTTTTGTTTTTGAGCTTCCTTTCAAAGAGCCTGTTGTGCTCATGCCTTTTATGGAACTCATTGTCGTATGGAATAGAGGGATTTCTTACGGTTTATTTCAACAGCACTCTGATATCGGGCGTTGGTTTCTCATTGTTTTTTCTGGCGCCGCTGCCATTGGACTTGGGGTTTGGCTTTGGCGCGTCACAACTCATGTCTTAGGGGTTTCACTCGCACTCATCATCGGGGGGGCGCTCGGAAACATGATCGATCGTATCGCGTATGGGGCGGTGTTTGATTTTATTCACCTACATGTGGGCACGTTTAGTTGGTATGTGTTTAATGTCGCGGATGCCGCCATAGTTGCAGGTGTGATCGGGCTAGTATATGACTCATTAATACTCGAGCGGCGGCGTCTTAAAAATGAGGCGCATTCTGCCTCACAAGTGCCCGAATGAGGTGCTCAAAGCACATCGCTTAAAAGTGCTTCATGGGTCATTAGGAGAAGGTTTAAACATGTCACGTTTTCATTTATTTTCGGCTGTGTTTGCGGGAATGATGAGTTTTTCCGGCGCGTTGATTGTGAATCCAGCACAGGCCCAAGAGGGTGTTGTGATGCGGGATATTCTTTCATCGATAGGCTTAGTTGAAAGCCAAAAGGATCCTATCGTCTATCGCGAGCGTCCTCCTTTGGTTGTTCCTCCTAAACTTGAACTGACACGCCCGATGGCCTCTGAAGAGGTGATGGCTAATCCTGCATGGCCTAAAGATCCTGATGTGATGGCACGTCAAAAAGCTGCCGATGTAGCAAGAATTCCTGTCACTGAGACTGAACGTTACAGACTAGAGAAAAATCCGCGCCTGACGATTGAAGAGATCAGATCAGGTCGGCGTCCTGGTGCAGAAGTGAAAAATGAGCCAGCACCGCGCCATGGTGATAATGATCTTTATGAGCTTTATTATAAGCCAATGGCGCAAGGACGTGCCATGGCGGCACAAAAAAGAGATGCAAAGGCAGATGATCTACTCACCTATGGGCAAGAGCCAGAGCGGCGCGCTTTGACCGATCCGCCAAAAGGTTTGCGCATGCCTGCATCAACCGCCGCGATCCCTAAAAAGGTTGAAAAAGATTACGAGACTGAAAAAGATGATGTTGATCAACTTGGTTTTGCCACGCGCGGATATTAATTCAGAGGTGTAGGGCGTTGTTCTGATCCCGTATCATTCATGGGGTCAGTGTGATAAAAGTTTATTCTCGAGAATGCCGTGCCCTAAAGCGCCGTCAAGCAAAGGTTCAGTTGATTATAATATCTTGTGACAAAGGTTTTTGCTGTGTTCACCATGATAATGCATCTGTATTTTTTTCAATGAAAGCTTTCCATGATTCGTGATCATTCGTTTCCTGTTATAATGCCTCACCACCCTCAGGGACTAACCCCCGATGCAATAAGAGCGGATGCAACAGGTGTAACAGGTCCGCAACTGATCAGTGCTCAGCTGCCAAATGGCCTTGATATTCTCGTTATTCCAGATCGTCGTGCGCCTGTTGTCACACACATGCTCTGGTATAAAAACGGCTCAGCTGATGATCCTGTTGGCAAATCGGGAATTGCGCATTTTCTTGAACATCTTATGTTTAAGGGGACACAAAAGCATCCATTTGGTACATTTGACAAAGCGGTTGCGGCAGTTGGCGGCTGGCAAAATGCTTTTACGTCTTATGATTACACCGCTTACATTCAGCGCGTTGCCCCCCAACATCTTGCAAAAATGATGATGATGGAATCCGACCGCATGAACGGCTTGGTGCTCACCGATGACATTGTGGCCTCTGAACGCAATGTGGTAATCGAAGAGCGCCGTATGCATATGGACGCTGATCCGGCGAGTTTATTGTTTGAATCGCTCAGTGCAGCATTATTTACTCGGCATCCTTATGGCATTCCGATTATCGGCTTCATGCATGAAATTGAAGGGCTAACCCGTGATGATGCGCTCAATTTTTATCGGCGCTTTTATACTCCCAACAATGCCTCTCTCGTGATTGCAGGCGACATTGATCCTGATGAAGCCATTAAGCTTGCTACATCCATTTATGGCGTGATTGAACCTTTCCCTGATGCACCAAGACGCTTTCGCCCTCAAGAGCCAGCGTCTCATGCCAGCCGTCTCATCACACTCAAAGATGATAAAGTTGAACAGCCGATGGTTTATCGCTTGTATGCGACGGCATCTGAAAAAGTGGGAGACACTGCGCAAGTGCGCGCGCTTGAAGTGCTCTCTAAAATATTAGGCGAAGGCAATACATCGCGGCTTTATAAGTCTCTTGTGATGGAGCAGGGGTTGGCGGCTTCTGCGGGCTCGTTTTATCATCCCATGCGTCTTGATCAGGGGCTTTTTGGCGTTTACGCTTACCCTAAAGAAGGCGTGAGTTTAGATGTGCTTGATGCGGCGATGGAGGCGGTTTTACAAAACCTCATCCATGAGGGCGTGCGCGATGATGAATTGCAACGCGCAAAAACACTTCTGATTGCAAAAACAACGTACAAGCAAGATAGCCAATATGCACTTGCTTATCATTATGGACAGGCGCTCACCATCGGTATTGATATTCATGCTCTTGTGCATTGGCCAGATCAAATTACACAGGTCAGTGTATCCGATGTCGCAAATGCTGCGCGCGATGCTTTGATAGCCACCAACAGCGCGACAGGTTATCTGCTCCCTGAGAGTCTCTCGTGATTTTTACAGACTTTCTTTTTGATCAAAGGATGCTTCCCCTATGGATGCTGTAACTGCTAGTGCGCCTTTCCAGCCCTCTTCCCCTGTCATTGTTCATACGACGCCTCATTCAAAGGTGCAGCGCGTCGTGAGTCCATGCGGCATTGAGGCGTGGCTGGTAGAGGATTACACCGTGCCGCTCGTGGCGATGGAAGTGTGTTTTCGTAGCGGCACTGCTGACGATCTCGAGAATCGTGCAGGCACAACACATTTGCTTTCTCAGTTGCTTGATGAAGGCGCGGGTGATCATGATGCTAATGCATTTCAAGAAGCGCTTGAAGATCGTGCCATTGAGTTAAGTTTTTCGGCAGGTTATCACTGGTTTCAAGGTTCACTGCGCACGCTTGTCGCACACAAAGACGATGCATTTAAGTTGATGGGGCTGGCGCTTAATGCACCGCGTCTGGACGATGAACCCATTTTACGCATGAAAGATTTAACGCTTGCTGGTCTTAAACAAGATTTGACCGACCCTGATCAAGTGTCGATGAGAGCGTTTATGCAACAAGCTTTTCCCAATCATGCCTACGCTATGCCACCCAAAGGCGTTATTGAAAGTCTCTCTTTAATCACACGCGATGATTTGCGTGCCGCTCAAGCGCGTATTCTTACCCGCGATCAGGTGATGGTCGCTGTCGTCGGTGCGATTGACGCAAAGACACTGGTAAGTGCTCTGGATGAGATGCTGGGCAATTTGCCCCAAACACATTCACGCCCTCCCGAAAAGCCTGTGATGATGCAAGGGCTTGGGGAGATCGTTATCAGTGATCTTGATGTTCCTAACAGTACATTTTCATTCGCGTGGCCCTCGATGTCGCATCATGATCCTGATTATCATGCGGTGATGCTCGTCAATCATATTTTGGGTGAGGGTAGTTTTACATCGCGCTTATGGCATGAGGTACGTGAAAAACGCGGACTGTCTTATAGTGTGCGTACAACGCTTTCTAAATTGCGCGATTGCCCCCTTGTGATGGGATATTTATCGACCGCCAATGAACGAGCCTCTGAAGCGCATGATGTGATTGTGAGCGAGATTCGCAAGATGGCTGAACATGGGCCAACGCAAGAAGAGCTTGATGCAGCCAAAGCCTTTTTGATTGGTTCTTATGGCTTAAAATTTGATTCATCCTCTAAAATTGCGGATGAATTGATCGATATTGCTTTTGATGGCCGGCACATTGATTATCTTGAATCGCGTGAAGCACTCATCAATGCTGTGACGCTGGAGCAAGCACAACGTGTTGCTAAACGCTTATGCGGGGATGGTGCGTTTTTGCTCGCGGTTGCAGGGCGGCCTGTTGGAATAAAATAAACAGTACGTACAACGTCCTTTGTGGGACATTGCTAAAAGTTTTTTTGTCATGCGTACCGCGTCTTTTCTCTGACTTGAGCTGGAGTTTTCATGTCTTTTTATACCCATGATATCACGCTTGCAAAAAGTGATGCTGTCGTAACCCATGGATTGTCTGACGTTGCTTTTAATAACGCCTCTGCGGCTGTTGAAAAGGCTTTACACCGTTTACGGGAGGAAGCAAAAGCGGGCACACTTGCGCTTCTCACTTTACCCGCATTGCAGGATGATTTGACACCTCTGATTGCCCTTGCAACTCGCCTTCGCGAACAAGCAAGTGATATTGTCATTTTAGGAACAGGTGGATCAAGCCTTGGCGGGCAGACTTTGGCGCAACTGGCTGATCATGGTGTGCCAGGTCTGAGTGTTTTGCGTAAAGGTTTACGTCTTCATTTTATGGATAATCTTGATCCCATTACGTTTACGCAGCTTCTTGAGGCATTGCCGCTTGATACCACACGTTTTATCGCGATTTCAAAATCGGGGGGGACAGGCGAAACGTTGATGCAGACCATTGCTGTGGTTGAAGCGCTGCAAAAAGCGTCATTGCCTGTCGCTTATCATGTGTTCGGATTATCTGAACCACAAAAACCTGACGCAAAACGGAATGGTTTACGCGCGCTTCTTGAGCCGTTTGATGTTATGTTTTTAGAGCATCATACAGGTGTGGGCGGACGTTACTCCGTGCTTTCCAATGTTGGCTTATTGCCTGCCGCACTTCTTGATGTGAATGTTCAAGCGATTCGTGAGGGCGCAGCGCAAGTGCTTGAGGCGTGCCTTGATGGTGTTTTGCTTGACGCAAATCCTGTTACACAAGGCGCCGTGCTTAATCTTGCCGCTATGAATCAGGGTAAATCGCTTCATGTGATGATGGCATATGGCGATCGCTTTGCGCTTCTCATGAAATGGTGGGTGCAGCTTTGGGCTGAAAGCATCGGCAAAGACGGCAAAGGCTCACAACCTGTGGCCGCCTTGGCGCCGGTGGATCAACACAGCCAGCTTCAACTTTATTTAGCAGGCCCTAAAGACAAATTGTTCACAGTCATCACAACGGACGTTGCAGGGCAGGGTACAAAATTATCCCCAGAGTTATCCACACAGGCAGGGGAGCCTGATTTTGGCAATCGCACGATCGGAGATCTTGTTGCCGCACAAGGCCGCGCTACAGCTGATACGCTTGCGAAAAACGGCTGTCCAACACGGCGCATTCATGTTCCTCAGATCAATGAGAACGCCTTTGGCGCTTTGCTCATGCATTTCATGCTTGAAACAATTTTGGTAGGATATGCGCTTGGTATTGACCCCTTTGATCAGCCTGCGGTTGAAGAGGGAAAAATTCTTGCTAAGGCCTATTTAAAAGCATCATAAGGGATAAAGCGATGCGCTGGGATGATTTTAAACCCTCTGATCATGTCGAAGATCGTCGTGGTGGCAATGATGATGGGCCACAACTGGGCTTTCCGATGCCGACAGGTGGGGGTGGTGGACGAAGCCTTGGACTGGGTACAATCGTCGTCCTTGGCCTCTTAGGTTACGCGATTGGGGTTGATCCGCGATTGCTTATTCAAGGGGCTGAAATGCTCTCAGGAGGCGGACAAAGTATCTCGTTTGAGAACCCGTCACAGACACCCAGACGCGCCCCATCATCTAAGCCACAAGATGATATGGGTCGTTTTGCCAGTGCAATTTTGGGTAATACCGAAGAGGTTTGGACAGCTGTTTTACCCGATCAGGTTCAGATCAAATATAAGCCCCCGCGTATGGTGCTATTTGCGGGTGCAACCCGTTCAGGGTGCGGCGCGGCGCAATCGGCGATGGGGCCATTCTATACCCCTCGTGAGTGAAGAGTTGGCGTTATCTTTTTATTAAGGTTGTTTTGATTCCAATTTGGTATGGGTACGCTTTTAGAACCGGATCAACGGCAGGAGCTTTTGAAACGCCACCGCACCG
>JBIKVP010000076.1:0-9858 GCA_044356745.1 Beijerinckiaceae bacterium
CTTCGTGAAGGCCATCCTTGGCTTCCTGAATACCACTTTTCCGCAAAAAGCACGATTATGGGTTGACCGCCTATCCGATAACTTCAAAATACTTCAGGCACCAACTCTTCAAATGTGAGGGGTATATATTTCTATTTAGATTGCTTCGCTTTCAGTTCGTAATGACGGTTAGAAACGATGTAGCAATCCAACTTTCTAAAAATCTCTATGTGTTTTAAACGGCAATTTACGTGGGCAATATATCACGTAAACTTATGTGTTAAGAGCCCTAAAGTGCTCCATCCGCGTTGTCTTGTATAGGGGGAGAGGATGTTGAAACTGTTTCGGGTTTTGCAGCTACGCTACGCTTTTTGGGTTCTTTACGATCAGCTTTTCCATCGACTTGGCGAATAGCCCCCCAACTGTTGGGCTGCGCCACCATTGCGCGTAAATTGCGGATATTTGCTTCTGCATCTTGAGGGCGTAAATCACGACGGATGAGATTTTCAGCTTCACTCATTTTACCCTGAAGCCCTAGTACGAGCGCAAGGTTCTGGCGCACACGTTGATCTGCTTTTGGATTTTGTGCAGCTTTACGCAATGTTTTTTCAGCCTCTGAAAGCTGTTTCGTGAGCGCGTAGGATAACCCAAGATTGGAAAGCACAGAAGGCTCATCAGGCACGATTTTCAAAGCGGTTTCATAAAACGTGCGGGCAATATCATGCTCACCTAATTGATCCGCAACTGAGCCTTGCGCTGAGAGAATACGCCAATCCGGACGATCAGGGGAATGCGCACGGGCAAGCACTGCCTGCGCTTGTTTATAGCGCCCTACATCCATGAGTGAGCGCCCAAAAGCACCGAGAATTTCGCTGTCTTTGGGATTGCGCATGGCTGCATTTTCCAGCACTGCCATCGCTTGCGCATTTTGCTCACGGGCACGTAGCGCGCGTGCATAAGCGAGCGCAGCATTGCGATCAGTGGGATTAGCTTCGTAACGCTTGCCGAGCGCTTCCATTTGATCAACCGATAAATCAGCGCCAGATGTTGCGCCTTGAGCACCAATAGACCCTGTAATATCTCCACCACCACGATTTTTACAGGCCGTAACAGTGAACGCGAGAAGACCAATCACCGCAAAGCGTGACACACTGCCCAAAAGCGATGGTGAAGAAGGCGAACGACGCATCAAGAGATCTCCTGCAAAGCATCAAAACATGGGACGACTCACACTGTGGCAAATCGCTTAGCTTTATTGATGCTTTATTAACCTTAAGCGTTGGTTAAAAACGGTGGATGGAGCGGTTGTTTTCAGAGCGAGGGTGCGTTAGCAAGATTGATCACGTGAGCCATATCAATGTTTACTGCTAACTCCTCTTTAAATGTGTTCTGGACAACGATCACGGCGACACATTATCGCGCCTGTGCGTTTTTGATGCTGATTGCATTTGCGTGCCTTTTGCCCGGTTTTACAACGCTTCAACCCATGGATCGCGATGAGTCACGTTTTGCCCAAGCCTCCAAACAAATGGTTGAGAGTGGTGATTATGTTGATATTCGCTTTCAGGATGAAGCGCGTCACAAAAAACCTGTTGGCATCTACTGGGTGCAAAGTAGTGTCGTGCACATTGCGGAATATTTGGGAATGCCTCAAGCACGCTCAACGATCTGGCTCTACCGTATTCCGTCACTCATAGGCGCTTTAGGGGCAGTGCTTGCCACGTATTGGGCTTCACTTGCAGTTTTGACACGCAGTGGTGCTTTGCTCAGTGCACTCATGCTTGCGACCTCTGTTTTATTGAGTGTTGAAGCGCGTTTAGCCAAAACGGATGCGCTGCTGCTTTTGTGCATCACACTGACAATGGGGACATTGCTTCGCGCATATATACGCCGTGATCACCCCTTATCATGGCTTGAATTATCGGCCTTTTGGGGCGGTATGGCAGCGGGAATCTTGATCAAAGGGCCGATTGTGGTCATGGTTGCAGGGCTTGCGGCACTCACTCTCTCCTTGTGGGAGCGCTCAGGGCGCTGGTTGAAGGCACTTAAGCCATTTTTTGGTATCATCGTGACCCTGATACTGGTCTCGCCGTGGTTCATTGCGATTGCACTGAAAAGCAGCGGCCAGTTTTTTGCTGAATCGGTGGGCAAAGATATGCTTGCGAAAGTGGGGAGCGGCCAAGAAAAACATGGCGCACCTACGGGCTTTTATCTCATCACTTTTTTTGCAACATTTTGGCCATCATCTATCATTATAGCGATGATTGCGCCGCGTTTATGGGCGCTGCGCCATGAACCGCTCATCAAATTTGGTCTTGCTTGGATTGTACCATGCTGGTTAATTTTCGAAATTGTACCAACAAAATTACCGCATTACATTTTGCCTCTTTTTCCAGTTATTGCGCTTGTCACAGTGCGCACCTTGCAAGAACCGGCGGCTTCGTTTTATCGCTGGGGCACGAAGACGCTTAGCGCGTTTATATGGGTGATCCCGCTGATTGCTTTCAGCGCTTTGAGCGTTTTTGTGTGGCATACAGAACAACGTCTGCTTTTATCGTCTCTCCCCTTTATCGGATTGGCACTCATTTTAGCTTTTATCAGTTGGCGAATGATTATAAGTAAAAGACCCCGTGACGCTTTGCCAATCGCCTGTTTAGCGGCCATTCCTTTCAGCATGGGCGTATTTACAGGCTTGCCTACGGTTTCAGCCTTTCGTCTCTCGCCACATCTTGCGCAAGCGGTGAGTGATGTGGGATGCGCTTCACCGCGTGTTGTAACGGCTGGTTATCGCGAACCTAGCCTTGTTTTTCTGGTTGGAACCGATCTTGCCATGCGTGATGTTACGAATGCTGCGGCATTTCTTGAAGGAGATGGTTGCCGTATCGCTTTCATTACCAATCGTGAACATGATGCCTTTCAGCAAGCGCTTCAGGGACAATCCTTAAAGCCCGAGTTATACCGCACCATCACAGGTTTTAACAAGAATGGCGGGCAAGAGCTTGACATTAAAGTGTATGTTAAAAGGGATTAAAAGCAGAATATAAAAATGGACAATGTGGCACATGGAATAAAAAAGTAAAAACCTATTATTTACAACGCACTACGTCCTTTTTTTTAAGTTTTTCTACGCAATTATTTACGAAAAGGTTTTCATATGATTGAAACGATCTCAATGCCCTCTGTTCATGTTTCAGTAGTGATCCCTGTGCGCAATGAAGCGGGAAATGTTGCTCCTTTGGTAGAAGAGATTGCAAGCGCTTGCCAAAGTTTTGAGAGCTTTGAGGTGATTTATGTCAATGATGGATCGGGGGATGAGACGGGCGCTGCGATTGATCGTTTGCGCAATACCCGCCCTTGGCTACGCCATATTCGCCATGAGACAAGTTGCGGGCAAAGTGCTGCCGTGCGCACGGGTGTGAGGGCTGCAAAAGGACAAATCATTGTCACGCTTGATGGCGATGGGCAAAACAACCCTGCCTTTATACCTCACATCGTTGCAGCTCTTGAACAAGGAGGCGCAAAAACAGGCTTGGCGCAAGGTCAACGTCAAGGACGCCAAGATACACGTTTTAAAAAATTTCAGTCGCGGATTGCCAATCGTGTTCGTGGCTATTTACTCAACGATGGCACGCGCGATTCAGGGTGCGGCCTTAAATGCTTTTACCGTGATATTTACCTTGCCCTGCCCTATTTTGATGCGCTGCATCGGTTTATGCCAGCGCTGATCCGCCGTGAAGGCTACGAGATTGTGTTCGTAGATGTTGTGGATCGCCCCCGTCATTCTGGTATATCAAATTACGGCTTTTTTGATCGCCTTTGGGTTGGATTGCTGGACCTGCTCGGTGTATGGTGGCTTATACGCCGCCGCAAACATGCGCCTGTTGTCACTGAGGTATGAGCCTATGCTTGCAGAGTTATTCAACAATATTGGCGGTTATTTTCATCAAGTTTTTTACCTCAACATTGATGTGATTGTGATGGTGGGGTTGCTTGGGCAAGCCCTTTTTACGGCGCGGTTTATCGTGCAATGGCTTGCGAGTGAACGAGCGGGCAAGAGTGTTATTCCCGTCTCATTCTGGTTTTTATCGATTGGCGGTGGCGGAATTTTATTCGCATACGCGCTTTATCGGCGTGATCCTGTGTTTATTCTTGGTCAGGGACTTGGCATTTTTATCTACGCGCGTAACCTGATGCTCATAGCCAAAGAGCGGGCTCAACGCGAATGATAACAAACAGGAGAATGCGCAATGCTCACGCAGATACAACCCTTAGGGCTTCCCGATTGGTATGATGATGCCGCAGGATCATTGGAGCAAGCATGGGGGTTGCTGACACGGGGCGTGAATGATCGTCATAGCGGGTTTCATACGCCTACTGTCACAAACGTGGGTGCAAACGGCTTTCCTCATGCGCGCGTGATGGTGCTTCGTGAGGCACATGCGCAAAACCGAATTTTACGTTTTCATACCGATGTGCGGTCAGAAAAAATTGCAGATATGAAGCTCAACCCGCGTGTGAGTGTCACGGGGTATGACGCACGCGCTAAAGTTCAGATTCGGATAGAGGGGCGTGTGCATGTGCATTTCAAAGATGACATCGCACAAGACGCATGGCGTGCATCAAAAGCGATGAGCCAGATGTGCTATGGGGTTAGTCCTGGATCAGGCTCACTCATTGAAGAGGCGGGCGGTTATACCATGCCGACGACCG
This sequence comes from Beijerinckiaceae bacterium, assembly GCA_044356745.1. Taxonomy (GTDB): domain Bacteria; phylum Pseudomonadota; class Alphaproteobacteria; order Rhizobiales; family Beijerinckiaceae; genus JBIKVP01. The sequence goes on from JBIKVP010000076.1 coordinate 4,690, forward strand.
CTCAAGAAGCGGCGATGGGTGAAGCGCACTTTTGTGCGCTGCGCATTCATGTGAGTACCTTAGAGTGGCTTTATCTCGCACGACAAGGACACAGGCGATTGCGCTGTGTTTATGATGATAAGGGTCATGTTCAGGCCGATTGGCTCGTGCCATAGACACCTGTAAGAGCATGATCCAAAAAAGTGTGTAGCGGTTTTTAGAAAAAATCATGCGATAAAGTAAAACGACGACACACTGATTCTACGAGAATTTCATGAAACATATTATTGAGCAACTTGATGATCGTCGTGCGCAAGCGCGTTTGGGCGGTGGGCAAAAACGCATTGATGCACAGCATGCACGCGGCAAACTCACCGCGCATGAGCGCCTTGACCTGCTGCTTGATCATGGCTCGTTCGAAGAATTTGATCTGTTTGTGCAACATGGCTGTACGGATTTTGGTATGCAGCAAAACCAAATTCCCGGGGATGGTGTTGTCACAGGATGGGGCACGATCAATGGACGCAAAGTATTTGTTTTTTCAAAAGATTTTACTGTTTTTGGCGGATCACTTTCCGAAGCACATGCTCGTAAAATTATGAAGGTGCAGGACATGGCGCTTGCTACCCGTGCTCCCCTTATTGGCCTGTTTGATGCAGGCGGTGCGCGCATTCAAGAAGGTGTCAATTCCCTTGCTGGCTATGGCGAAGTATTTCGGCGCAGCGTACTCGCGTCTGGTGTTGTACCGCAAATTTCTCTCATCATGGGACCTTGTGCAGGAGGGGATGTGTATTGCCCTGCCATGACAGATTTCATTTTTATGGTGCGTGATAGCAGTTACATGTTTGTGACGGGCCCTGATGTCGTGAAAACTGTGACCAATGAAAATGTTACGTCTGAAGATTTGGGCGGTGCAAAAGTTCATACCAGTAAATCATCGGTCGCTGATGGTGCATTTGACAATGATGTGGAGATGCTGCTTCAGGTGCGGCGTTTAATGGATTTTCTACCTGCTAATAACACAGACGGTGTGCCTTCGTGGCCAACGGATGATATCTCCTCACGCGTTGACCTTGCGCTTGATACGCTTGTTCCAGATAATCCAAACAAGCCCTATGATATGAAGGAATTGATCCTCAAAGTTGTTGATGAAAATGATTTTTTTGAAATTCAGGAGAATTTTGCGAAAAATATCATCACGGGCTTTGCACGCATTGAAGGGCGAACAATCGGAATTGTTGCTAATCAGCCTATGGTTCTGGCAGGAGTGCTTGATTCAGATGCATCACGCAAAGCCGCCCGTTTTGTACGCTTTTGCGATAGTTTCAATATTCCCATCATCACATTTGTTGATGTCCCAGGATTTTTGCCGGGAACAGCACAAGAATATGGCGGCTTGATTAAACACGGTGCAAAGCTGCTCTTTGCTTACACACAAGCAACTGTGCCTCTCGTCAGTGTGATCACGCGTAAAGGCTTTGGTGGCGCTTATGTTGTGATGTCATCCAAACACATTGGCGGTGACCTCAACTATGCGTGGCCAACTGCGCAAATTGCTGTGATGGGCGCAAAAGGAGCTGTTGAAATTATTTTTCGTCATGACATTGGGGATGTCGCTAAAATTGCTGAACGTGTGAGCGAATATGAAGATCGCTTCATGTCACCTTTTGTGGCGGCAGAACGCGGTTATATTGATGAGGTGATTGCACCCCATTCAACCCGCCAACGCATTGCGCGGGCACTTGCAATGTTGCGCCATAAACAGGTTGAGCGTCCATGGCGCAAACACGATAACATTCCACTTTAACTAAATGTCATGCCCATTAGCATGGGAGGATATTGTTCAGATAAATCACCAAGACGTGAGACCACGTCGGCAAATTGATCAAAATTCCATTGGCCACTCTCTCCTGCTGATTCAAGCGCGAAACTCATAATATCATCAACGGTGGGGTTGCGTCCAAACTCACTGCGCAAGCCGTCAAACACAGCGCGTGAGTCAGTCTCGTTAAAGCCGAGTGACGCACCAAAATCGGCGAATTCTTTGGGTGAGAACACATTGCCCCGTGCGAATTGCGACAATCCTTGCCCTAATTCATTCATATTTAAGCGACCATTGCCGCGTGAGAGTTGATCGAATGATGTCTTGACCTGATCTTCTGACGGCGCTCCCGTTTGTGCTAACGCATCAAAACCCTCAGCGAATTGTCCTTTATTCCAGCTGCCTGAAGGTCCTGCAAAATCGGATAAGAATTCCATCATCGTATCAATCGTGACTTCACCGCCATTTTGTGCCGCTAAGTTTTGATATGAGCGCACTGCGCCATCGCGCGGCAGACCTAAATCCTCATGAAGCTGAATATATGACTCGAGTGTGAATTTACCCTCAGGCGCATAACTTTCTAATGCGGCTCCAAGTTCGTTAGGATTTAAAGAACGAGAGGGTCCTTGACTGGAGGCAACATCATCGAAAAAGGCATCTGCCTCTGGTGAAAGCATGTCACGCGGATCGGGTAAAAATCCGCTCTCTCCCACTGTGTCGCTGCACCCTTGCATACAACGTGATCCATAGCCCGAAGACACACCATCCAAGTAATTGCCAGTCATTTCATCCGCCTTTTGATTGATAAATTATTAATAATAGAATTTTATGCATCGTATTAAAGTTAATATATTTTTAAAATCGATTAAATCAATGCTCTGGCGAATTTATAATTAATTTTTATATTTAATAAAGCGGAGATAATATTAATTATACTTATTAATTTTTGTAAAAACGATTTCTTTAAACAATAAATCAATACGCATGAGTTGAATACTTACTCAAACAATTCACAACGAAAAAGACAAATTCTTGGCAATTTATGGGTGAGTGATTATCGTCATATGTGCTTATATATGCGTTGTACGCTTAGGCTTGTGTGGGCTTAAACCGAAACCTACTTATGGAGTAATGATGTCTGACCCTTATAAGATTTTGGGCGTTGCGCGCGATGCCAGTGCAGGTGACATCAAAAAAGCGTATCGCAAACTGGCGAAACAGCATCATCCTGACCAAAATCCCAATGATCCCAAAGCTCAGGAAACCTTTTCACGGCTCAGTTCTGCTTATGAAATTTTGAGTGATGAAACAAAACGCCATGCTTATGATCGTGGCGAGATTGATGCTGACGGCAAGCCGCGCACTTCGGGAATGGGAGCAGCAGGACGTTACAGCTCACGCCGACGTCATCCGTTTTCTGGAGGCTCTGCTGATGAGGGCGCTCCGTTTGAATTTGGCTTTGGTGACAATGCCGGATTTAACCCCTTCACAAAAGGGCGTGCAAGGGCGCGTCCTTCTCATATGGGACAAAATCCATTTGCATCAGGTGCATCGCAAGAGGGTGTTGATGTCCAAGATATCTTTGCGAATATATTTGGTGATCACCCCCACGCGCGGCGCGCTTCATCACAAGAGAGTTCCGCACAGAATTTTTCCACCGATCCTGATCTTGATATTAATGTGACGATTTCATTGGAAGATGTTGTCACGGGCGCACATCATGAAATTACTCTGGCAACTGGCAAGCGGGTTGAAGTTAAAATTCCCAAAGGCATTGCTCAAGGTCAAGTTATTCGCCTCAAAGGAATGGGACACCGTTTACCTAATGGCATGAAGGGCGATGCACGCGTTAAAGTCATTTATAAAGCGCACCCCCATTTCACGTTTGAGAACAATACGTTGCGCACACGTGTTGATGTGCCGTTGCATGGTGCCGTTTTAGGGGGAGCTATTCGTGTACCAACACTCACAGGCGCAGTTGAGATGACCTTAAAACCGATGCTCACATCAGGGCGCACGTTGCGTTTACGCGGGAAAGGATTACCGAACGTCAAAGGCGAGGCCGGAGATTTACTCGTTTCCCTTGATATCACTTTGCCTGATACAGCCGATGATGAGCTTGTTGCTCTCATGGAAAAATGGCGTGAAAAAGCAGATATTCAAAAATCCTAAATAGAGGGACACACTCTAGACTTTTTGCACCAGCTGCGGCACACAAATGCGATGAGTGCATCATTAAAACCACCACTGACAATTTACCTCGCTGCGCCGCGTGGTTTTTGCGCGGGGGTTGTGCGGGCGATTGATGCGGTAGAGCGGGCACTACACATCTATGGCCCTCCTGTTTATGTGCGTCACGAGATCGTGCACAACAAATATGTGGTTGAAAGCCTGCGTCGTAAGGGCGCTGTGTTTGTTGACCAGCTTTCTGAAATTCCTGATACAGATGCTCCTGTCATTTTTTCTGCGCATGGCGTTCCCAAAGCCGTGCCTGAAGAAGCAAAAGTGCGCCATTTTTTCGCGATTGATGCGACGTGTCCCTTGGTGACAAAAGTACATCGGGAAGCGGAAATTCATCACAAACGTGGCCGGCATATCATCTTGATCGGGCATCAAGGTCATCCTGAAGTGATTGGCACGATGGGACAACTCCCAGAAGGGGCGATGACACTCGTTGAAACACTGTCAGATGTTGAAAAGCTCAACCTCAATCCGCATCAAGAGCTGGCTTATGTGACACAAACGACGCTTTCCGTGGATGACACGAAAGATATTATCAATGCGCTTCAGGCGCGCTTTCCGAATATTAGCGCGCCACACAAAGAAGATATTTGTTATGCAACCACCAATCGTCAAGAATCGGTGAAAAGCATTGCGCGGCGGGTTGAAGCATTGATCGTTGTCGGCTCACCAAACTCATCCAATTCCCAACGTTTGCGCGAAGTCGCCGAGCGCGAAGGATGCCCCCATGCACAGCTTATCTTACGTGCTGCCGATATTGACTGGACAATTTATGGCGCACTCAACACCCTTGGAATAACTGCTGGCGCCTCGGCTCCTGATATTCTTGTTGATGAAATGATTGACGCTTTCGCCAACCGTTATGATGTGAAGGTTGAAACCGTTTCCACCGCAGATGAAGATGTGTTCTTTCCTCTACCTCGTGTTTTAAGGGAAGAAGGGAAAGTCAATAGTGCGTAGAAGATGTCATGGTCGGACTTGATCCTTCTACTTATTATTGACCTATACCCCTCGTGAGTGAAGAGTTGGCGTTATCTTTTTATTAAGGTTGTTTTGATTCCAATTTGGTATGGGTACGCTTTTAGAACCAGACCAACGTCAGGAGCTTTTGAAACGCCACCGCACCG
>JBIKVP010000141.1:0-2707 GCA_044356745.1 Beijerinckiaceae bacterium
CGGTGCGGTGGCGTTTCAAAAGCTCCTGCCGTTGATCCGGTTCTAAAAGCGTACCCATACCAAATTGGAATCAAAACAACCTTAATAAAAAGATAACGCCAACTCTTCACTCACGAGGGGTATAACATAAAATCCAGAGGTTTTTATGTTAAAAAAAATCACGTTAAAACAAAGTCTTATAGTTGTTTCGCCATCTAAAAATTACTCAAAAAGACCATAACAACACATTCCGATCAAACCAATTATTTGTGTGCAGGTGCGCCAAAAAACAAAACGCACACGAAACTTATTCGCGTGCGTGGTGGATTATCATCACATAAAAGGTGCAAGATTATAACAGATATTACTCCGCCGCGTGGCGTGTAAACTGACTGCTCAAATGAGCAAGCTGCTCCTTCAAATGAAGTTTTTGACGCTTGAGTTGATAAAGTTCAACAGTTGTGACAGATGGCTTAACGGATAAGGATTTAATTTCCCGATCAAGTAACTCATGGCGTTTAGCAAGCTCACGTGCATGTGCTTCAGCAGTCATTATCAACCTCCATGTTGTGGATTCCCCAGCTCAAAGATTGTGACACAAAAATGAACGCTTGGCGAGAGGTGTTAACGATTGGTGAGGGCGATTTTTGACATCACATCATCCTAGACTTAATAAAGATAAAGAATCAAAGCGTCGATTTGATGCGCAATTTTTTAAAAAAGTGATTCAAATCAACGCATTAAAGCTCAGTAGTTTTGATAAAATCACAACGCACTCTCACTTTATTTTTTGCATAAAGTTTACCGCAAAATCGCTTCACACTTTTGCTCTTTATGCTCTAAACAAGGCGGCTTTGTTCAATCGCAGCTTGAATAAAGCTCACAAAGAGAGGATGCGGCTCAAGGGGGCGAGATTTAAGTTCGGGGTGAAACTGCACACCAATAAACCATGGATGGTTGGTGTATTCCACGATCTCAGGCAGCAATCCATCGGGGGAGACTCCTGAAAAAACAAGACCTTTTGATTCGAGCCTCTCGCGATAGGCCATATTCACCTCATAGCGATGTCGGTGACGCTCAAAAATTACGGCTTCGCCATAACATTGTGCAACGCGGCTATCTTTTTTCAGGTGTGCTTCATAAGCGCCCAGCCGCATTGTCCCCCCAAGGTCATTTCCTGCTTGGCGCTGTTCAAGTGTATTGCCTTTAATCCACTCGGTCATGAGACCAACAACCGGCTCAGATGTTTCGCCAAATTCGGTTGAATTTGCATGCGCAATACCAGCCAGTGAACGCGCCGCCTCAATCACAGCCATTTGCATACCAAAGCAAATCCCAAAGTAGGGCACATTGCGCTCACGAGCAAAACGAGCAGCTCTGATTTTACCCTCTGCACCCCGTTGTCCAAATCCCCCCGGAACAAGAATGCCATGAACATGCTCTAAAAAAGGCGTAAGGTCTTCCTGTTCAAAAATCTCTGATTCAATCCAGTCGAAATTGACTTTCACACGGTTCGCCACACCACCATGGGTCAACGCTTCCATGAGGGATTTATAAGCGTCTTTTAAACCGGTGTATTTGCCGACAATCGCAATTGTCACTTCACCTTCAGGGTTTTTAAGCGTGTGCGAAAGTTTTTGCCAAGAGCCAAGCTGCGGGGCAGGCGCGGTGTTAATGCCAAACGCTGCCAGAACCTCCGTATCTAAACCTTCTGCGTGATAGGCGAGGGGCACATCATAAATGGTTGTCAGGTCGCGTGCTTCAATGACCGCGCTTTCACGCACATTACAAAAGAGCGAGAGTTTACGGCGTTCATCTTTGGGAATTTCCCGATCTGTACGGCACAATAAAATATCAGGCTGAATGCCGATAGAGCGCAATTCTGCGACAGAATGCTGTGTGGGCTTGGTTTTAATTTCACCCGCCGATGGGATATAGGGCAGAAGCGTCAAGTGGATAAACACCACTTCGCCGCGCGGAAGTTGTTGGCCAAGCTGACGAATGGCCTCCAGAAATGGCAAACTTTCAATATCTCCTACCGTGCCACCGATTTCGACAAGCACAAAATCATATCCTTCATTACCATGGACAATGAAATCTTTGATCGCATTGGTCACATGAGGGATGACCTGCACCGTCGCCCCAAGGTAATCTCCACGACGCTCTTTATTGATGATATCAGAGTAAATGCGCCCTGTGGTGATGTTATCAAAACGCGTACAGGGATGGCCTGTAAAACGCTCATAATGCCCTAGATCGAGATCAGTTTCCGCGCCGTCATCGGTGACGAACACTTCGCCATGCTGATAAGGAGACATCGTTCCTGGATCAACATTCAGGTAAGGATCAAGTTTGCGTAAACGCACGCGAAAGCCACGTGCCTGAAGCAATGCGCCCAAAGCTGCTGACGCAAGTCCCTTCCCAAGTGAAGAGACAACCCCCCCCGTGATAAACACATATTTGGGGGATGAGGGCGCCTGCGTCATCGCAGCTTCTCCTTGAAATATCTTATTCAGCGAAACAAGCGTTTGCCTTAAAGCATGCTGCAAAAAAGTGTAAGCGGTTTTTTGCAAAAAGCATGCGATAATAAAAACATGAGATCATGCTGCAAAAAAGTGTAAGCGGTTTTTTGCAAAAAGCATGCGATAATAAAAACATGAGATCATGCTGCAAAAAAGTGTAAGCGGTTTTTTGCAAAAAGCATGCGATAATAAAAACATGAGATCAT
>JBIKVP010000142.1:0-2635 GCA_044356745.1 Beijerinckiaceae bacterium
AAAAGCTCCTGCCGTTGATCCGGTTCTAAAAGCGTACCCATACCAAATTGGAATCAAAACAACCTTAATAAAAAGATAACGCCAACTCTTCACTCACGAGGGGTATACCACGGTTTGAATTTTGCCTCATCGCGCATTTGTCCCTTTTGGCCATCGCGTCTTGTGAGTGCGAGATAGCCAACGGACACAACGTGAGGGCCATGATCTGTAGGCAAGGCATGGCGACCGCGATCACCAAAGGTATAAAGTTGCTCTGCATAACCGATATCTAATCCGGTCTGTAGCGTTACAAATTGACGTAAAGCCAGTTCAAAGGTGCAATGTTTAAGCGGCACAAAAGGCCCAGAAGGAAGGCTGATTTCTTTGGTTTGAATGTCTTCAGCGATCAGAATATGTGGAACGACTGGAGCAACCATGAAACGCGTCTGTGCTTGCACCGCGACAACGGCCGCAGCCAAATCAATCTCAAGGTCAGCGGTGTCAGATTGTAACGAAGAAGACATTCGCATCAACGTGTCGCATAACGCGCACGTTGTCTAGCATGTTGCATCGTATTGCGTAGCGGCCTTTGAGCATTCATATCCCAATAAAAGGGTGACCCTTCACTACATTCAGCGCCACGTCCGATGCGCTCAATCGCTTGGATCATATGCCCATGACGTGAAAGAGCTTCATCTGCAAGTGCAATCAGGCGTGGATTAGGGGTTGCAGTGGGTGAAAGGGCGCGTAGCTCTTGCGCTAAGGCATATTCGCATGCATCGGGCTGAAGTGCGCACAATGCAATGTATGCTGCGGCTGTTGAGCGACTGACGCCCGCCCAACAATGAATGAGGAGCGGCGCTTTAAAATCCCATGCCATGACATGATCGAGCAAGCGCATAATATGTGATTGTTCAGGAAAAATGTACCCCTCAAGAGGTTCACTGATATCATTCATGCTCAACCTAAGATGCCGAGTGTGATCTACATTTTTAAAAGTTGGTGGCGGTGTATCAAACGAGAGCAAACTGATCACACTGCGCGCTTGAGAGTGCGCCATCACAGCTTCGATCCGTGAAAGAGGAGAAACATACAATAATGCAGCATTATCTGATGTGTTAATCAGCATATTTGCCTCCTTATACGAGCATTCTCTGTTATTAAAACCGCATGTAGAAACCGCTTATGTTTCTCGACAGTGTTACTAAGACATGAATGATTTTCATTATGTTTTAAATATGTTTTATGAAGCGTTAGCGCGGATACGCTTTTGATAAAAAAGACCACACGCATAGCATGTGGCTTAAAACGCATCATATGTTTTAATGGATAATATGGATCAGTTGTTCAAGCTACAGTCTAGCGTAATAGACTTGTGGCTGCCCGTAATATGACTGTGTATTATTCATCGTTGCAGTGGGTGGCGAATAAGCACCAGCCCCAAACCCAAGTCCATAATGATTCGAATTTGCGTAGTTCGAGCTCACATAACCAAGCTGACCTGTCCCTGTTGGGCCATTATAAACACTTGAAGAGAGGCCGTAAGGACTGAGATTACGGTTGTATTGATTAAGGTAATTGATGGAAGGGTCTGTACCAATAACGCCGCTCTCGCTAATTGCTAAGCGTGCTAATTGTATTTCACCATTTTGACGCACCAGCCCATCAAGCACCTGCTGATTGACCTTTGCATCGCCTATGCCACGATTGATAGCGCGTTGCCATTCGCCCGTCTGTTTGTTGAGATATTCTTTTTGATAATAGCCAAGAAAATTATAAAGCTGATCATTACCAAGCTGATTGAGCTCTTTAAAATTATCTTTCCCCGTCAAGCGATCATTAATTTCTTGCGAGACTTTCACAAGCGCTTCTTGTGCTTGTACAAAATTTTGTCCAAGCACATTGTAATCTTGCTGTGTAAAAGCCTTACCTTTATTAGCACCCATCTGATCAATGCCAGATTTTAATAACTCAATATCACCGAATTGCTGGGTTAGCTTTGAGGCGGCGGCTTGGTCTTGAGCCGCATAATCAGGCAATACCTCATTGATGTAGGCCAGATGCGTATCAAGATAGCCTCTCAAGGCTTCATCAGACACATTATCAAGACTTCCCTTTGTGAGCTGGCCAGAAAGACGTTCATTAATTTCAGCAGTCACTTCATTAAGCGTGTTTTGCGCTGTTTTATTAATTGTATTAAGTGTTGCTAGATCCGTCACCTGACCTTTTCCACGTGTCACTGGTACATTTGGCAAGGCTAAAGGATTGGCTGCAATGTTACTCATTTGCTGCTCAAAATAAGCAACTGTTGGCAAGGTGTTTAAAGGTAAATAATTGACGAGACCCGCCGTCACGTCGTTGCTGCCTGTTACAGAACCACCAGCCATAAAGCTCTCCTGCGGTATTAAAGATTAATATAATCAGAAGAATACTAGCACTGTAGAATTTAAATTTTAAATCATTCATAAAAGTAACGTTAAGATCCATAATTTGATCCACGTGTGAGAAAGACACGGTTGATAAAATATCCACTATACCCCTCACATTTGAAGAGTTGGTGTCTGAAGTATTTTGAAGTTATCGGATAGGCGGTCAACCCATAATCGTGCTTTTTGCGGAAAAGTGGTATTCAGGAAGCCAAGGATGGCCTTCACGA
>JBIKVP010000018.1:0-30476 GCA_044356745.1 Beijerinckiaceae bacterium
GGTGCGGTGGCGTTTCAAAAGCTCCTGCCGTTGATCCGGTTCTAAAAGCGTACCCATACCAAATTGGAATCAAAACAACCTTAATAAAAAGATAACGCCAACTCTTCACTCACGAGGGGTATAATATGCATTATTTAAGGTCACATGAGAGAGCAAATTTAAAAATTACAACCGCTTAAGCTGCATTAAATTGAATGATGGATGATGTGAGTTGTTTAGTATTAACGCATTATTTTGTGACTTTGAAGATGTAAAAGCGCCATGATTTCAACATGATCGCTTGATTATAATGGCAGTAATGAAACCTTATGCTTCTCCTTATCTATTATACGAATGTATAATTTTAAAATGTTAACACCTGCGTTTGTTTTAATGATAATGCTATTCGCGTCATGACAACCTGTTAAGCAAGTTGTACGCTTAGCAATACGTCAAAGTTTAATACGAAGAAAAATTTATGCGTTAGTCAATATGTTCCCCATGAGTAGAGATTTTAGATGACTTACCAACCGAAAATTGCCGTTTTTATTGATGGTGCTAACCTTTATGCCACAACCAAGACTCTTGGTTTTGACATTGATTACAAGCGCTTACTCAAAGAATTCAAATCACAAGGCTATCTTGTTCGCGCCTTCTATTACACTGCTTTGGTCGAGGATCAGGAATACTCTTCCATCCGTCCTCTCATTGATTGGCTTAATTACAACGGGTATTCAGTTGTGACAAAGCCAACCAAGGAATTTGTTGACTCCCTTGGCCGTCGCAAAATCAAAGGTAACATGGACATTGATCTTGCGATTGATGCTCTTGAATTGGCACCACACATTGATCATATGGTGTTGTTTTCGGGCGATGGGGATTTTCGTCCTCTCGTTGAAGCTGTAAAGCGTAAAGGAATTCGGGTCAGTGTTGTTTCAACAGTTGCGACGCAACCTCCCATGATTTCTGATGAACTCCGCCGTGTTGCTGATGAGTTTATTGATCTTAAAGACATGGCTATTCGTGTAGGCCGCGATATCGCTGAAGAGGGGCAGGGGCGTGATGTCCGCACAGAGACGCGTGCTGCTGCTCCAATTCGTCCCGAAAGCCGCCCCGAAGCTGCTGAGCGTGTTGCACCACGTGCGCCTGTTTCATATGGCATTCGTCAAAAAGCAGCGAATGAGTCAGCTGAAGGCTAGAGCATGTTACGCAAAAGTGGAATCCGGTTTTGCGCCATAACATGCGATGAAGCAAAAAGTGAGAGCGCGTTTCGAATTCCATCTAAAAACAACGTGTTCTAAGCGAAGCTTGAGCTCAAACGGCGTAAATTTGTCCCTTATGTATCGTGATGCGCCGATCCATGCGCGTCGCTAAATCCATGTTATGCGTTGCGATTAATGCTGAGAGGCCTGTATTCCTCACTAAAGCCTGAAGTGCTGCGAAAACATGGGCTGCGGTTTGGGGATCAAGATTGCCTGTCGGTTCATCCGCAAGAAGAATACGTGGTGCATTCGCAACCGCACGCGCAATGGCAACACGCTGTTGCTCTCCACCAGACAACTCCATTGGGCGATGATCAAGACGTGATCCCAATCCCAAAAAATCTAGGAGCTCTGTTGCACGATTGCGTGCCTGCGCGCGCGTGAGCCCTCTAATCAGTTGAGGGAGCATGACATTTTCTAGAGCGGAAAATTCTGCCATCAAATGATGAAATTGATAGACGAATCCAAGATGAGCGCATCTCAATTGCGTGCGCCCTTGATCATCAAGCGCGAAGGTAGGCTGTCCGTTGAGGTATATTTCCCCTTCAACAGGTTGCTCAAGCAATCCTGCAATGTGGAGTAACGTTGATTTTCCTGTGCCGGAGGGCGCAACGAGCGCAACCATTTCACCAGGCCAAATGGCCATGTCAGCACGATCAAGAATACTTAAATAACGCTCACCACTTGTGTAGCCATGGACCACTTTATTGAGCCATAGGGCAGGTGTGCCTTCAGGTGAAGGCGGTATTTGAGAGGATGCATTGTTCATCATTGAGCCATCCTTATCCATACCGCAAAGCTTCAACAGGCTGGGTGCGCGCTGCACGCCAACTGGGGTAAAGTGTTGCAAGAACAGATAAAACAAGCGCCATAATCACAACAGTGGCCACTTCTTGTGGATTAATTTCAGCAGGCATACGGCTTAAAAAATATAGTTCAGCCGGAAATAAATTTGTGTTTGTAAGCTTTGATAATCCCTGACGAATACTCTCAATATTGAGAGTCACAACAAGACCAAGCAAAAAGCCGACGAATGTTCCGACAATGCCGATTGCCGCCCCTGTCATAAAGAAAATTCGCATAATCGCGCCGCGTGATGCACCCATCGTGCGCAAAATGGCAATATCCGTTGTTTTATCTTTGACGAGCATGATTAAGCCAGAGATAATATTCAAAGCCGCCACAAGAACGATCAAAGTCAGAATAAGAAACATTACATTCCGTTCAACTTCAAGCGCGCCAAAGAATGTCCGATTGCGTTGTCGCCAGTCCGACAGGATGTGCGGGCGCGTAATCGCGGCTTCTAGGGCAGGGCGGATTGTATCGACACGATCTGCATTTTTCAGGAAAATCTCAATAACAGTGACTTCATCATCTTTATCAAAATAGGCTTGTGACTCTTTAAGGGGCAAATAAACAAATGTGGCATCAAATTCAGACATGCCAATTTCGAATACTGCTATTATGGGATAACTTTTGCGTCGTGGGGTATTACCAAACGGCGTTGAAGGTCCCCCTGGTGAAATAAGAGTGAGTTTATCCCCGACACGAAGACTCAGTTGTTCTGCGAGACGGCGGCCAATCGCTACACCCTCGACCGAATCAAAACCATCAAGTGTCCCTTGCTTGATATTTCCTGCAATTGCAGGCATTTTTTTGATATCAACTTCGCGTATGCCGCGCACTAAAACGCCGCTCCCGGCGTAAGGAGATGATGCAAATGCCTGTCCTTCAACCATGGGAGAGGCACGCAAAACTCCCTCAACACGCAGAGCCTGTTCACTCACATCAACATAATCACGTAATGGGCTATCTATCGCTTGCACAAACATATGCCCGTTGACACCGACAATTTTATCCAGAATTTCCTTGCGAAAGCCATTCATGACCGACAGTACAATAATCAATGTTGCGACACCAAGCATAATCCCTGCAAAGGAAAATCCTGCAATCACTGAAATAAAACCATCTTTACGGCGGGCACGCAAATATCGTGTCGCAAGCATCCATTCAAACAGGGCAAAGGGGCGGCTTGCGCTCACAACGTGTCCAATCGCGTCATCTTGTCTCACGTTTTGTCATAGCGCATTTCTCACAATATTCACGTCAATTTTGTGACTTTTATCCTTTTTTACGCATCATTTAAAATGATTTTCGATTTGTGCATATTTTTAATTTTTTAAAGAATAAAGTGTCCTATTTTGAAACAGTAAGTTCTTTTGCTATGGGTCTAATGTGCCGAATATAACACGGCACCGAAATAAAATATGAAAATTGCGTTAACCATGTTTGAATTTTGTCGTGAAAATGTGCTTTGTGTGGTTGATTAGAACATGAACCTGAGGTTTGGTAAACAAAGTGTAAAAGTACGTGCTGAGTCTGTGCGTACATGTGTTAAATTTTGCGTAAATGGCTGGAAGTGAGACTGACAATGGCTCGAGATAAAAAACTCAAAGATCCTTCTCGCGTGGCGATGAATGCGATTGAGCAGGCTTTGAGTCTTGATCAAGATTTTATGTCTCAAGCGCCAACGGCTCAGGATACGCTGACGCCTCCACGCCCCATGCAATCTGATGATACTGTTTCTGCCCACATTCAAGCCCCAGCGCCTGACTTATCACTTTCTGGCTCTAAAGTTGGGATGCCACCCGCAATACCTCTTGCGATAGGGTTGCCTCACGGAGCCTCATCTTTGGGTTCTTCAGGGCAGGCGAATGGATCACAAAATCATACCCCTCAAGGTTTTGCATCTCCTCTTATGCCTCTTGCTCAATCTTCTTCAGCTTCTTTCTCGCCTTCTTCCCCTGCAACCGAAGATAATGGTCTGTTCAGCGATATGTCTCCTCAAACATCCCCTCTTTCGATCCAACGCCCTGATTCAAGCCGCTCACAGCAGCAACATTCCGCGACGGATTTTGTGCGTGAGCCATCATTTGGTCGTGAGGCTTCTTGGGCAGAAGCGTCTCATGAAACGCTTGGATTTGCGCCGTCTTCTGGGCTGAATATGCCCGAGGCAACGCGTGTTGCAAATGATGATCTGGTGCCTATTGGTGATCTCATGCGTACACTGCGTGCGCGTCCATCAAATCGTGGTTATGTCATGGCAGTACTCGCATCTGTTGGCTGGTGCTTTGCCGCTCTTCCAGTGCTTGGAACAATCACAGGACACAGCGGAGCCAGTCCGCTGACGCAAGTTGCTTTGCTGAATGGTTCGCAAATGACGTTAGCAGCGGTGTTGTTTCTTGCGCCAATCGCTTTTTTCTTTGTCGTTGCTGGGTTGCATCGTCGTTCTCAGGACATGCGCCGTGTGGCGGAAGCTGTGACACAAGTTGCCGTGCGTCTTGCGCAGCCTGAAGCAATTTCCTCTGAAGCCGTTGTGAGCTTATCACAAACTGTGCGTCGTGAAGTTGCGGCTATTGGCGACGGTGTAGAGCGGGCTCTGGCGCGCGCTGGTGAACTTGAAACGCTTGTACGCAGTGAAATTTCGACGATGGAGCGTGCTTACGCTGATAATGAAGTGCGTATTCGCTCGCTTATCGACGAGTTGGTCACACAGCGTGAGGCGATTATCAGTAACTCAGACCGTGTGCGTCAGGCGATTACTGGGGCACACCAGAGCTTGTCTCAACACCTTGAAGCCGCAAGTCAGACAATTTCAGCGGCAGTATCGGAGGCCGGTGGGCGTGTTACGCATTCTTTGGGTGAAAAAGGCGAGTTGATTACAGTTGCCCTTGGTCAGGCGGGTGATCGGATGATTAATGAGATCACCTCACGCGGGGGCGAAATCGTTGATCGTTTAGCGACGACCACAGAAGATGTTAGTGTAAGACTTGCTAAAGCGAGTGATACAATTTCTGATACACTTGAAGTTAAGTCGCTTGGTATGATCGCAGCGATTGAGCGTACAGGAACAGCGCTTACCGAAGGTCTTAACCAAGGTGGCCAAGAGATCAACAAATTACTCAGCGAAGCGGGAACGTATGTCGCCGAAACGGTGGCGCGCCGTGCACTTGATGTGAATAACACGCTCAAAAGTTCATGTGAAACGTTGATTGGCGCACTTGATGATCGCTCACAAGAAGCGACAGGTCGCATTGAAATCGCGTCACAGCTTATTGCGACAACGATCTCACAACAGGTTGATAGACTTTCGATCAGTCTTGCTGATACGGGTGAGCGTATTCATCAAGCTGTCACTGTTAATGGTGGTCAGCTTGAGCGTGAGCTTGAGCAAGTGGGTGAGCGCATTGCATCCCTCATTGAAGACAAGTCAGAAAAAGCCAAATCTGACTTCATTACGGCCTCTGGTAGTGTTTCAGAAACCTTTGCAAGTCGTGCTCAAGAGATTCAAGATACATTATCTTATCATGCGAGTGAGGCTGCATCGCTTCTCTCTAGTGCAGGTAAAGAAGTATCTCTGGCGATTTCTGCCCAAACGAGCCGTGCTCATGAAGCGATGTCATCAAGTGTTGATATCTTCACGGATGCGCTAGATAGCCGTAGCCGCAACCTTGTTGATAGCCTGACAGAGAAAACAGCGACCTTTAATACTGTCGCTGAAATTCGCACGTCAGAGCTCAATCAGAATCTTGCCCAATATACGGCTCTGTTCTCTGAAACTGCTGAAACGCGCTCAAAGCATCTGATTGATACGTTGAGTGATCAAATTACAATGTTCCGCTCAATCGCAGAAACTCAAAGTCATGAACTTCATCACACATTAACGCGTTACAGCGAGAATTTTGCAGAAGCTGCTGCCATTCGCGGCGAAACACTCATTGACGCGCTAGACAAACACATCAATCTGTTCCGTGCGACAGCTGAAAATCAGACGCAGGAACTTAACACGACCCTCAATCATCATACATCACGCTTTACTGAAACAACGCAGGATCGTGTGATGGAACTCACACATCTGCTTGAAGGTAAAACAGCATCATTTGCTCAAATGGTTGAAGCAAAAGCGAAATCGCTTCAGGAGCAGATTGATGAGCAGAGTCAGAGTTTGGCGCACGTCATTGAAAGCCGTGGTGAAACGCTTACGCGCGCGCTGTCTGATCGTGCTGATGCGTTCGCTCAGTCAGCGGATTCTTACAGTCATAATCTGATTGAGCGCCTTGTGCACCATACGCAGTCTTTTGGTGAGATTGCTGAAGCTAAAGGGCGCTTCTTAGAGCAGCAGCTTGAACAACAATCGCGTCAGCTTGCGAGTGTGATTGAAGGCGCGAGTATTCAGCTTGCGCAAGGTCTATCATCACGCGCTGATCATTTCATTGAATCATTCACAATCCAATCTGGCAAAATTGATGGCTCGCTTGGTGAATGGCTTGGGCATTTTGAGCAAACGATTGTTGAACGTGGCGGATCGCTTGCTGAGCGTATTGCGAATGATACCGGTGCTTTCACCGATGCGATTGCGGCACGCTTAGAGACAATTGAAGACATTATCACAACACGCGGCACGGCGTTGTCAGACAAACTTGCACAACGCACGCAAGAAGCTGTGTTCGCAATGGCTGATCTGATCCGCACGTTCGAGGATCGTACAAATATCAAAGGCGCAGACCTTGAAAACCTGCTTGAGGGCGCGATTGTGCGTCTGCATCAAGCCATGGATTCACGCACGTCTGCACTGAATGATGCGCTTGCGGATAAAACTGCTGAAATTGCACGTGTCATTACTGAAGAAGGTACAACTTCAGCACATTCACTTGCGGTAAAAGCTGATGAATTCCGCCAAGCGGTGACCATGATCAGTGATCGCCTACTTGCATCTTTGGGTGGACGCACAGAAGACATGACAGCCTCTATTGTTCAAGCGAGCACGTATCTTCTAGAGACACTTGATACACGTTCAACGGAATTGAGTCAGTCACTGCGTCATGCGCAAGTTGAGTTGCAGGATTCGCTCACCAACCGCTCACAAGATATGAGTGCATCCATTACGCAAGTAAGCGCTTTTCTTCTTGATACGCTTGATTCACGATCAAATGATCTGAGCTCAGCGCTGCGTCAGGCACTGGAAGATCTTCAACGGGCACTTGAGAGCCGTACTGAAGAAGTTAGCCTTTCAATCAACCGTGCAAGTCTTGCACTGCTTGATTCACTGGGGCACAAAGCGGATGAAATTGGCACAGCCATTCACTCACGCGGTGAAGGCCTTGCACGTACCCTCAGCAGTAAAGCGCAGGAGGTGAATGAAAATCTTGGTGCACGGGCGTTGGATATTGCCAACACGCTTGATGTACGCATCGGTGATTTTGAAGAGCGTGTCGTTCAGCGTTTAGAAAATGTGACTATTGCACTTGATGAGCGCGGACAGCAGCTTGATCATGTGTTGACCAGCCGCGTTGACGATCTCACACATGTGTTTGATGAGCGTGGTAGCCGTGTCGTTAATTCTCTCAAAGAGCGCGGTGATGCGATTGCTAACGATGTCGCTATTGTCGGTCAGGCCGTTGTTAAAGCGATGGAAAGCAACAGTGCGATTGTGAGCGATGCGCTTCAGAACCGCACCACTGAACTCACTCAGCTCCTCACCACGTCAGGTGAAGCGCTTCAAACAGCCATTGATCAAAGCACAACCCACGCGGTTAAAGCGCTTGTCAGCACAAATGATCGTCTCAAAAACGAGCTTTCAACAGTTCTGGATCGTTTGGGCGATGCCAATCATCTTCTGCAACAAGTTATTGATTCAGCTACCAATAATTTGGAAACAGTTGAAGAAGGCTTAGGGGAGCGTGTGAAGGAAATCGAGAGCATTCTGGCAAGTGTTGCCGCCCGTACAAACCGCGCTTCTGATGAGGTTGCAACACAGGTTAGTGCTCTGCGTGCTGTTTCAACAGGCACACTCAAAGACGCGACGGAACTTGTTCTTCGTTTGGATGAGCAAAGCCGCTCTGTCGCTGAAAGTACGCAAGAGCATGTGCGGGCTTTGGCTGAAGCCTCCGGTATGCTTGAGCGAATTGAATCACGCGTTGGTCTCTCGCTTGCTGATCGTCGTCAGAGCATGGAGCAGATGCTCAGTATGATTAGTGAGCGCACGGATGATCTTGATAATATCACGCGCTCATTTTCTTCTCTTGTTGAAGATTCGTTGCGCGGGGCTGAAGAGCGTTCACGTCAAATCGGAACACTTCTGTCTGAAAGTGCACAAACCGCGTCATCCGCAATTACTGACCAATTTGATGTGATCCGCGAAGAAACCGGCAAAGAGCGTGAAAAAACCATGCTTGAGCTGCGCAACTCTTATGAACAGGTTGTAAAAGACATGGGTGATGCCATGGGGAGAGCGACGGAGCGCTTTTCAAATGCAGCACATGAATTACGCTTGATGAAAACAGAAATTCTTAACGAATTAGAAGCGACCCGCAATGAGTTGCAGCGTGGCATTACTGATTTACCACGGGAAACAAAAGAAACCACTGCACAAATGCGCCGTGTTGTCGCTGATCAGATTGAAGCGCTGAATGTTCTCTCAAACATTGTTGCCAAATCTGGACACGCTTATGATGTTGTTGATGTTCAGGATCTGCGTACGCCCCGTGCAACACCGCAAAGCGCTTTTGATACTGAAGTGAACAGTTCACGCTCAAGTCAGCGTTCAGTAGCGCATCCTTCAAACCCAGTTGTTAAAAGTGTTGTGCCAGCCGTTCAACAACGTGAAGAAGCGCAAGAGGTTCTCCCTACTAATCCTGCGCCAGTGACTGAAAGTCGCCCTTCTTACACTTCTTCACATGACGATGAGATGTTCCAGTCAGATGATCGTCATCCTGATGCGCAAGCAGAAGAGCTCGCACCAGAAGCTGAAGTCTCAACAGGTGGTGGTTGGATCACTGATCTTGTTAAGCGTGCATCGCGTCATGATGCTTCTCAAGATAGTGTTGAAAAAGTCAAAGCACCTTCTGAACCTGTCGCGCAATCTCCGCTCGTCACGCGCACTGTCCCTGAAACGGGTTCCGTTTCAAGCACATTACCTGCGAGCCGAGGCATGGCGATTGATACGATCACTAGTGATATTGCGCGCATGATGGATCATCAAGCTGTGGTTGATGCGTGGGATGCTTATTTTAAAGGTGAGCGCAATCCATTTACACGCCGTCTTTACTCGCTTCGTGGCTTGCAAACACTCGATGAAATGCAGCGTAATTGGCGCCGTGATCCTGTGTTCCGTGAAACGCTTACACGTTACACCGAAGAATTTGAGCGCTTACTCACAGAAGTGGCTCAGAGCGATTCAGACCATGCAGTCGCTAAGAGTTATCTGACATCTGATACGGGTAAGGTCTACACGATGCTTGCACATGCCAGTGGGCGTTTTGATAAGGCTTAAATGAATTTTGATTATGAAGAAACGCCTCTTTATGAGGCGTTTTTTTATGTCTGGAGTTTGAGAACACATTATGTTTTCATCATCCGCAAAAGATAAACCCTTTGTTTAAAACCGCGTTCTCCTTTTTTTGTTTGCGGCGTATTGTGACTTAAAACCAGTTTTATTTCCCGATTGGTTCGCTTGAGCGGTCTTCTTGGGTGGCCTTGCAAATGCGAGGATATGCTCATGAACAAATGCCCTAAGCTTGATCATTTTTGGCATACTTGATTGACAAAAGTGCGATCAGGCATGACAAAGCGGTTATGTCTTACGTGTCTTTATCCATGCAGCGCATCAAAAAAATCGGCATTATTACACACGATCTGGTGATGAGTGCGTTAGCCCTTATGCTGGCTTTTTTCGCCCGTTTTGAAGGTGCTTTGCTTCAAGAGCGCTTGAAACACCTTCCCGTCATTTTGCTGTTGTTTGTGTTTGTTGCAGGCATCATTTACGCTTATTTCGGGCTTTATAAGTCTAAATGGCGTTTTGCATCTTTACCTGATCTGTCCAATATTTTTCGTGCTGTCACCCTGCTCACCTTGGGATTATTGATCGCCGATTATGTGTTGGTGTCATCTTATTTTTATGGCTTTTTCTTTTTTGGCAAGATCACAATTATCCTTTACTGGCTGATCCAGATGTTTTTGCTGGGTGGGCCTCGTTTAGCGTATCGTTATTTTAAATATGCCCGTTTTCAAGAAAGCCGTAAAAAACAAGCAACTACCCCTGTTCTTTTGCTTGGACGCGGTGCGGAAGTTGAAGTGGTGTTACGTGCTATTGAAGCGGGTACACTCAAGCGTCTTGAGCCTAAGGGTATTTTAAGTCCACGAGAAGCTGACCTTGCGCAGTCTATTCGCGATATTCCTGTGCTAGGTACGCTTGATGATTTAGAGCGGATTGTTCGTGATTTATCTGATCAAGGCGTTATGATCCGCCGTCTCATTGCAACACCGAGTGCTTTAGCACCTGAAGCGCATCCAGAAAATCTTCTGCAAAGCGCACGTCAAATTGGCATTCCCCTCGCACGCCTTAACACCTTTGGTGACAGCGTTAGAGACGCGGAAATTACCCCTGTCGAAATTGAAGATTTGATTTTGCGTCCCACCGTTAGCGTTGATCGCACCCGCCTTGCCACTTTTATGCAAGGACGGCGTGTTCTTGTCACAGGTGGGGGTGGCTCAATTGGGAGTGAAATTTGTTTGCGTGCGGCGGCGTTTGGGGCACGAGAAATCATCGTTCTGGAGCATTCAGAACCTGCTTTATTTGCGATTACCGAGGCGTTGAGTGTTCTTCAGCCTCATCCAAAAATTACAGGATTATTGGCGGATATACGCGACCGTACACGATTGCATCATCTTATGAGTGCGCATAAGCCTGATGTTGTCTTTCACGCAGCCGCTTATAAGCATGTGCCTTATCTGGAAGAGCATTGGATGGAGGCTATTCGCACAAACGTTTTGGGCTCTGTCAATGTCGTTGACGCGGCGCAAGCTGCGGGTGTCGCTAGCGTGATTATGATTTCAACAGATAAAGCGATTGATCCTGTTTCCATGCTTGGCGCGACAAAGCGCTTTGCAGAAATGTATGCGCAAGCATGTGATGCACAAAGCGCTGCGTCACCTGATGCCACGCGCTTAATGGCTGTGCGCTTTGGCAATGTACTTGGATCGGTGGGATCAGTTGTGCCCAAATTTAAAGCTCAAATTGCCCGCGGCGGGCCTGTTACAGTGACCCACAAAGACATGGTGCGTTATTTTATGACGGTGCGAGAAGCGGCCGATCTTGTGCTTACAACAGCAAGTTATGCCGAAAAAGAGGGGCGTTGTCCGCTCGAATTGCATGAAAATCGCCCTGCGGTTTTTGTCCTGAAAATGGGTCAGCCCGTCAATATTTATGATTTAGCGCGGCGTATGATTCGCTTAGCGGGATTTGAACCTGATGAAGACATTATGATTGATGTCACGGGTGTGCGCCCAGGGGAGCGCTTACACGAAATTCTTTTTGCCAAAGAAGAGCCCGTGCTTGAAACAGGTGTTGAAGGGGTTATGGCGGCCAAACCGATTTTTCGCGCTTTAAAAGATATTCAGGATTGGCTCAAACGTCTTGATAAAGCGTTAGACAATGCAGATCGCCATCAAGCCGAAGCTGTTTTCGAAGAGGCCATTCCTGAATTTAAGAACCGTCTGGGTGAATGAAGCGTGAAGAGAATTCCGTTTTGAGGGCATAAGACATTGTACGTTAAACGTTGTCTAAAGTGCACGCGGTCTAACTTTACTTACTATGTTTTAAAGCACTGCCAGCAACTCTTTTGCGACTGTCTCTGGTGGACGTTTAAGATCAATCACGCGTAAAAACTGTCCGTTTTTGTCCATAAGATACACCGCAGCCGAATGATCCATGGTGTAACTTTCTTTTGTGGGTACTTTTTTATAATAAGCGCGATAAGCACGCGCTACATTTTGAATTGCTTCTGGCGTGCCGGTCAAACCAATCACACGTGGATCAAAACTGCTCATGTAGTTTTTAAGAACGTCGGTTGTATCGCGTTCTGGATCGACAGTGATGTAAAGAGCCCGAAGTTTCTCGCCTTTCTCGCCTGTGGCACGCAACGCTTCCGACATTTCAAATAGTGCCGTGGGACATACGTCAGGACAATGGGTAAAACCAAAAAAGACCATAAATGGCGCGCCGGAAAATGTTTTGTCCGTCACAGTTTCAGCCGTATGAGAGATCAGTGAAAATTCCCCACCTATTCCCGATGACGTGTTTATGCCGCTATTCTTCTGGCCTGACGGGTTAAAAGCGCCATACTGATATGCAAAAACAAGCGAGACAAGCGCAAGAACCCACATGATCCCGCCGATGACTAAGGTTTGTTTTGTGCGCGCGGGCAGATTTGAAAAGGGCATGTGGCTTTTATCCTGTAAAAAGAGGTTTTAAGCTGCGCTACGACTTAGCGCCTCAATGACATCATCAACAACCTCATCAACCAGATCGCGATTGTCGCCTTCCGCCATTACGCGAATCACAGGTTCAGTGCCCGATGGGCGAATAACGAGGCGTCCATCTTGTCCCAGTTTTGTTCGCGCTGATTCAATGGCTGTTTTAACGTGGGTGTCTTTAAGCGGCTCACTGCCACGCTTGTAGCGTATATTTTTTAAGATTTGCGGCAGTGGTTCAAAGCAATGACACACTTCACTGACGGGGCGCTGTTGACGTTGTACAACAGCCAGAATTTGCAGGGCTGACACCAGACCATCACCCGTCGTTGAATAATCGGATAAAATAATATGGCCGGATTGCTCACCGCCAACATTGTAACCATGCTCACGCATATGTTCGAGAACATACCGATCGCCAACCGCCGTGCGCGCAAGTCCTAATCCATGCCTTTCTAAATAACGCTCTAAACCAAGGTTAGACATGATGGTCGCAACAATACCCGGTTTGGTGAGGCGGCCGTCGTCATGCCAGCTTTTGGCGACAACGGCCATGAGCTGATCACCATCAACGATGTGTCCTTTTTCATCGACCACCAGCATACGATCCGCATCACCATCAAGCGCTATGCCAATATCTGCACGCGTTTCACGTACCTTTTTGACGAGTGCTTCGGGCGATGTTGATCCGAGATCACGGTTGATATTAAAACCATCGGGCTCAACGCCAATGGCAATCACTTCCGCTCCCAATTCCCACAGCGCTTCGGGTGCAACTTTGTATGCCGCGCCATGCGCACAATCAACGACGATGCGCAGACCATCTAAGCCCATGTTGCGTGGCAATGTGCGTTTCGCAAATTCAATATAGCGGGCATGAACGCTCTCAATGCGTTTGGCGCGTCCCAAACGCTCTGGGGCAGCGTAATGGGCTGTTAAATCACTGTCGATCAGTGTTTCAATCTGTGATTCAACATCATCAGAGAGTTTATAGCCATCAGGGCCAAAAAGTTTAATTCCATTGTCCTCATAAGCATTGTGAGAGGCTGAAATCATGACCCCTAAATCAGCACGCATGGAACGGGTGAGCATTGCCACTGCAGGGGTTGGCATGGGGCCAAGCAGAAGCACATCCATCCCCACCGATGTAAAACCTGCAACGAGTGCAGTTTCAATCATATAACCTGAAAGCCGTGTATCTTTGCCAATGACAACACGATGACGGTGATCTCCACGCACGAATGTGACACCAGCCGCTTGTCCGACTTTCAGTGCCAGTTCAGGGGTGATGACGCCATTCGCACGTCCGCGTATGCCGTCGGTTCCAAAATATCTACGAGCCATCGTTTTATCCTACGTGGTTTTGTTCTGCGTGCCAATTCATTGAACAATGAGACTTAGCGGATATAAAGCTGAATGTTAAGTGGATCATGTTTGATAAGCTTTAAGATGTTCCATCTCCTCTATATCGCGGTATGAGAAAAATTTTCTTGCCAAAAGGGGGGATGAGCCTTAAAGCGAGAAGGTTCACTCTGGCTGGGGGCTGAACGGATGTGTTGTTCATGTGATTATTGTCAGATTAACAACTTGGTTTGTTTGCGCAAATTCACATCCCGTGTCTCCGCCTTCGATTCTAAGCTCGGGCCTGAGAAGGCTCGAAGGGCTTGGCGCTAGATGGACAAATCCTGTTCTTTTCTCTGCAAGACACAGCAGATAAAAGAGCGTCACATGAAACAAAAGGCCCGAACATGCCACTTTACGAGCATATCTTTTTGGCTCGCCCAGATATTACCTCTCAGCAGGTCGATACTCTGATCGAGCAATACAAAGGCGTTATTGAAACCGCCGGCGGAAAAATCACAAAAAATGAGTATTGGGGAGTTAAATCCCTTGCTTATCGCGTGCGCAAAAACCGCAAAGCACACTTTACGCTGTTGAATGTGGAAGCGCCTTCTTCTGCTTTGTCAGAGGTTGAGCGTCTCATGAGCATCAATGAAGATGTCATTCGTTATATGACTATTCGCGTGGATGCACTTGATGATGGCCCTTCTGCCATGATGCAGAAAAAAGAGCGCAGCGATAAACGTCGCCGTGATGAAGATGGTGAAGAAGGCGAGGAGTTTTAATCATGAGCACATCTCAAGGCGCACGCCGCCCCTTCTTCCGCCGTCGTAAAAGCTGCCCATTCATGGGTGAAGGCGCACCGGTCATCGACTATAAAGATGTCAAGCTTCTCTCGCGTTACATTTCGGAGCGCGGTAAGATTGTGCCCTCGCGCATTACAGCGGTTTCTGCTAAAAAACAGCGTGAATTGGCTCAGGCTATTAAACGCGCCCGTTTTCTTGGCCTCTTGCCTTACGTCATTGCTTAAGGTCTGTAGTCGTTTCAAATAATTTTTAGGCTCGGAAACGACTATAAATTTTGTTTTAACGCGATTTCTTAACATAAAATCATACAGATTTTATTTGAAATCATTATAACGGGAAAGATTGTTCTTTCCCGTTTCATTTTAGTCACCGTTGGTCGTGCGTGTCACGGCCTAACCCTGCCGCATGATTAATGTATTGGATCATTCAATACAGGCAGTGGGACAGCTTGAGGACGTTATGTCATGTCGACGCCATCGTCGCATAATCGCTTATACACTCAAACGCTTCTCATGGCGTCTGGTGCTGGTTTGTCATCAGCGCTTGTGTTTGCCAGTATTCTCACGCAATCACCTCTCGCGATATTTTTGCTCACGCTTTCGCCCCTGCCTATTCTGATGGCAGGTTTGGGCTGGACACCCTATGCCGCAACCTTTGCTGTTGCGATTGCAGGTGTTGTCTTAAGTCTTTTAAGTGTTTCATCGGTTGTTTACGCCTATGTTTTGATGGTGGCACTTCCCTCTGTTTTATTATCGGCGGTTACAACACTTCATATTCATACCGTTTGGCGTCGGCGCGATTCCGAAAGTGGCCGTGAGGATATTCAACAACAGTCATGGTGGCTTTCCACGGGAGCACTCCTGATGGTGTGTGTCGTGCTTGCAGGTATCATGACCTTGTTTGGTGCGCTGCGTATTGGTGGGTATGATGCTTACATGATGTTTTTGCGGGAGGTGTCAGAAGCCTTTGTGCGTTTTCACCTTCAAATTAAAGAGCAAGAGCCGATTGTCATTCCGGGTGATGTGAATACCGACGACGTGTTACGCACAATGGTTGCGCTCATCCCATTATTTCTCGGCATGGTGATGTTACTTTATCTCGGCTTTAATTTATGGGTCAGCGCGAGGCTTGTCGCGATGTCTCAGCGCTTACCCCGTCCTTGGCCGCAAATGATTCAGCTCAGGTTGCCTCGTGAAATGGCCTTCGGCATGATTATTTGTGGGCTGCTTGCGCTTATGCCAAGCTATGCTGGTCTTCTTGGAAAATCATTGATTGGTGCAATGGTGGCTGCATTTGCTGTTCAAGGTGCAGTGGCAATTCATGTCATGACCCTTGGACTGAGTATGCGGGCGCTGATCCTTGGTTCATTTTACCTCACTCTTTTCTTAATGCCGTGGGTCGTGCTGTTTGTCGCGCTTTACGGCTTTATTGATGCGTTTGTGCGTAAGCCCGCGCAATCGTCTTCAAACCCACCTTCTTCCCCCTCACCCCCTACACAATTCAGTTAACCTGTCAGGAGACAATTATGGATGTTATTTTATTAGAGCGTGTCGCAAAACTGGGTCAGATCGGTGATCAAGTCCGTGTTAAAGATGGCTATGCGCGCAATTTTCTTTTGCCGCGTAACAAAGCACTGCGTGCCACGGATGCCAATAAAAAGAAATTTGAAACACAACGTGTTCAGCTTGAAGCGCGCAATCAGGAGCTCAAGCAACAGGCTGAAGCAGCTGCTGCGAAAATGGATAATCATGCCATTATCGTGATCCGCCAAGCAGGTCAGACTGGAATGCTTTATGGTTCTGTGAGCACACGCGATATTGCAGATGCGCTCAGCAGCGATGGCTTAAACATCACCCGTCAACAGGTCATACTCAATACACCGATTAAAAACATTGGTGTTTATTCTGTGCCTGTGCAGCTTCACCCTGAGGTCGAAGTTCTTGTGAGCGTCAACGTTGCACGCAGTGTTGAAGAAGCTGAAAAGCAAGCGCGCGGCGAGCAGCTGACAACACGCGAAGAGACTAACATGGATGATCTTGGTCTTGAAATTGGTGCAGCATTGGCTGAAGCGGGTGATGTTGATATGTAATGTCGCTTAAGTGCTACAATCAAAAACATAAAACCCCGATGGCAACATTGGGGTTTTTATTGTGACATACTTATGCGCATTCCCCTTTATAGCATTAAGCTTAAAAATTAGGCCATTTCAGCGTTAATCATTGATTAATATGCTTATTTTCGCCATTTTCTGTGTCATGTGACAACAAAGCGGCAATTCACGGCAAGATAACACAGTCAACAATATAAATCGCTCTTTTGAAATCGGATCTCAAAGCTTGTGCTTTTGAGAATACCTGATCTTTTTCAAAAACGATGTCATGCGGTGTTGTTTAAAGAATGGGGAAATCTTATGCACGACACACATTCACCTATTTTTGCACCCCTTGTTGATTCTGATTATTCTTTGTCAAATCATCAAGGGCGCATGTCTGAACAGTTGAAGGCGTACTATTTTTTTCGCCATGTCACGCGCGTTATTTTGCTTTCTGGTTTAACATTTCTCGCACTTGTTGCGCTTTTTATGCTGCCTTCTCATGCGCATGAGGTTTGGCTGCTGACACCTGCACAAGTTGCGGCGCTCGTTACTCATCCGCAACCGGCTCTATTTTTAGGTTTTAGCCCTATTACAATGTTGATTGCGCTCATTGCGGGGGGGGCGGTTTTGGCTGCGACCATGCTTGATCGGCATTTGGTGGCACATGAGGTGCGGTTATTGCAATGGCTGCCGCGTCATCCTGAATATCTTGTCTTAACCGCGTGTCGTTTGGGCGTTGGTATTTTGTGTATCAGTGCCGCTCTTGGCATGGCGCCGCGCTATGGCACACCGTATTTTACCAATCCCACGCTCTTTGTCTCTGATCTTGATTTAACCCGTTTTTCCCCCGAAATCATGCGTACAATCCAGTATGCGCAGATTGGTTTGGGTCTTTTACTGATCCTCAACCTCATGACGCGATTTGCAGCGCTGGGCGTTATTGTGCTGATTGGTGCAGGTCTATGGCTCTTTGATAAAGATATGCTGCCCTATTTAGGGCATATGCTCGCGCCTGCTGGCGTTGTTGCGGCACTGGGAAGCTGGTTTTTGCCGCGCTATCATTGGCGCATTACATCGCACAACGCGCTCATCACAACACGTGTTCTCACCTTGTTTCGTATTGCGATGGGTCTTAATTTTATTTATCTGGCGATTGCTTTTAAAATTCAACAGCCGAATCTGTTGATTGCGATCATTGAAGGTGCAGGGTTACCCACGTTTGGTTTTTCTGTGATCATTCTCTCTTACATTATGGGTATTGTTGAATTTACAATTGGTGTGTTGATTGTCGTTGGTGTTGCGGTGCGTCCTGCCACACTGGCCGCTGTTGGCGCGATGGTCTTTTTCATGATTGTGCTGCGTGAGCCGCCCCATGTTCATGCTAATATTATAGGTGCGGCTATTGCCTTACTTATCATGGGATCGGGGCGTGAAACGGTCAGTTTTCAGGTAGAACTTTCCACGATGTGTCAAACGGCGCGTGATATTGTCGCTTGGGCACGCCGCTCCTCTCAGGTTTTGACACAAAAGCTGAATTATGGCGGCTTGGCTGCTGCTGGGCTCGTTGCGCTTGCTGGATTATGGACGCCCGTTGTTGCAGCACGCGCTGATTTACCAGCGACCTTATTTACGCGTTTGCCCTCCCATCAGCCAACTCCGCATCTTGAGTTAAAAGTTGAGCGTGATGCATCGGGGCATATTGTGCTTGATATTGATGCGCAGAATTTTATTTTTGCAGCATTGTGCACGGTTCCTGATGAACAAAGTCCGATTGCCAGCGGTCATGCACATATTTACGTCAATAATATCAAAAAAGGCATGATCTCATTGCCTCAGAAAGATTTAGGGGTTTTACCGACAGGGCGCTACCGCGTGACAGTGAGTTTAAATGATGCCCGTCATCGTTTTCTTGTGTCGGAGGGTCATGCTCTCATGGTGACACGTATTTTGCATATTGATCCTCAAGGTCACATTCGCCTTGAACATGCTGAAAGCTGAACCTAATCCTTGTGATGATGACGGGTTTTCATTGACCTGACACGGGCAAGCGTTATATCCAAAAGCAAATCTTGAAAGATCATTCGAAGACAAGATGCGCGTGTGTATCATTGTCTGGGGTCTTTGTTCCGCTTTTGAGGATTTGTGATGACTCAAGCTGTTTCTTTGCATGCCTCTGTTTCAGACAGTGATGACACTCTCCCGTGGCAAGAGCCTATCGCAACCGCATTGCTGGTTCTTGCTGATGGCACAGTGCTGGAAGGGTATGGTCTTGGTGCGTATGGTGAGGCACTTGGCGAAGTGTGCTTTAATACCGCCATGACCGGATATCAGGAGATTCTCACTGATCCCTCTTATTCAGGGCAGATCATTACGTTTACATTTCCTCACATCGGCAATGTTGGCACAAATGATGAAGACACAGAAACTGTCAACAATGCGGCGCATCTGGGCGCATTGGGTATGATCGTTCATGCGCCGATGCCCGATCCGTCGAATTATCGCTCCACCCGCTCCCTTGATGCGTGGCTTAAATCCCGCAATATCGTTGGATTAAGCGGACTTGATACGCGCGCGCTTACCAATCTCATTCGTGACAAAGGAATGCCGAATGCGGTGATTGCTCACAACCCTGATGGTGTATTTGATCGTGATGAACTTCATAAAAAGGCCGCAGCACTTGCCCCGATGGATGGTCTTGATCTTGTACCCGCTGTCACCGCACGTCAACGTTACACGTGGGATGAAACGCCTTGGGTATGGGATGAGGGTTATGGTCAGCAGACACAACCAATCCATCACGTTGTTGCGATTGACTATGGTGTAAAACGCAACATTTTGCGCCTCTTAGCCCGTGAGGGATGTCGCCTCACTGTTGTCCCTGCAACCACATCTGTCGATGATATTTTAGCGCTTAAACCTGATGGCGTCTTTTTGTCTAATGGCCCTGGGGATCCTGCCGCGACGGGGGATTATGCCGTGCCGGTCATTCGTGGATTATTGGAGCGGAAAGTTCCTGTTTTTGGCATTTGTTTGGGGCATCAGCTTTTAGGCTTAGCTGCGGGGGGGCAAACGCTTAAAATGCATCAAGGGCATCATGGTGCAAATCACCCCGTTAAAGATCATACAACAGGTAAAGTTGAGATCGTCTCCATGAACCACGGCTTTGCGGTTGACCCACAAAGTTTACCAGCACATGTGGTTGAAACCCATGTCTCGCTGTTTGATGGGACAAATTGTGGCATCAGCTTTACGGATCGCCCCGCGTTTTCAGTGCAGCATCATCCAGAAGCTTCTCCAGGGCCGCAAGATAGCCATTATCTGTTCGCGCGCTTTGTCGCATTGATGGAACATGCTAAGCGTCAAAAAGCAGCTTAAACGAGATTTATTATGCGTCACCGCGCCAAGCTGTGGTGGCATGTTCATGGTCAGCGCGAACCTGATCGACCGTTTGCGGCAAATGATCAATATGGGCTGAGAATGCCTTGAGTAATGCTTCATCATTGCAGATATAATCAAGAACAGCCTGTAGGAATGCAGGCTCTTTCGCGCTGGCACGCAGATTTTCAGGTCCCAAACCGCTGATCGCCAAAAACTGTCCAAGCTCTTCTGGTTGAGACAATAAAAACAGCAGGCCTTGAAGACCAACGTCTTGAAGTGTGGGAGAGGATTTTTTTTTGTGCAACATAAATATAATTGGAACTTTATTTTACCAATTCGTCAACGCCTTTGCGTTACATTGGGAGAAAATGATGCAGTCTAAGACTGGTTGGTGCGCCAAAAACACACCTCCCTCATGCTTGAGAGTGCCTCATTGTGGGGATGTATAAAGGTTTCAAGATGAAAAAAACCGTACTGATCGTGGAAGACAATGAACTGAACATGAAACTGTTCAGTGATTTGCTTGAAGCCCATGGCTATGCCACGCTCAAAACCTCCAATGGTGTTGAAGCCATTGAATTGACACGCAAACATCGCCCCAATCTGATTATTATGGATATTCAGCTTCCTGAAGTTTCGGGTCTTGAAGTCACGAAATGGATTAAGGAAGATGATGATCTATGTGATATTCCCGTGATTGCTGTAACCGCCTTTGCGATGAAAGGTGATGAAGAGCGTATTCGGGAAGGTGGATGCGAGGCTTATTTATCTAAACCGATTTCAGTAGCAAAATTTATTGAAACGGTTCAGAACTATATCCGTGAGTAGAATAGAAATTCTTGCTCTGCTAATGTATAGTTAATAATTAAATATTAATAATTATACAAATTGTTTGTGTTGCGTTTGAGGTTTGTATGTCCGCACGTGTTCTCGTCGTTGATGATCTTCCCCAGAATGTAAAGCTTCTGGAGATGAAGCTGACTGCAGAATATTTTGATGTGGTCACAGCATTTAATGGTCCCGATGCTTTGGCACTGTGTGAGCAGGGATTGTGTGACATTGTTTTACTCGATGTGATGATGCCCGGCATGGATGGCTTTGAAGTTTGTCGTCGTCTTAAAAATACGCCTTCAACCGCGCATATTCCCGTCGTGATGGTCACTGCGCTTGATCAACCCAGTGATCGCCTTAAAGGGCTTGATTCTGGAGCCGATGATTTTCTGACCAAGCCTGTCGATGATAAAGCACTTCTCGCCCGTGTTCGCTCACTTGTGCGTCTTAAAGCCGTAACGGACGAACTGCGTATGCGCGCGATGACCTCGAAAGATTATGGTTTTGGTGATCCGTTGGCTGCAGCGACATCCGAGACAGGCACGAACGGACGGGTTCTCATCGTTGATGATCGGATCAGTTCAACAGAGCGCCTGACGGCAGCTTTAAAATCCCAACAACAAGTGGCGGTTGAAACAAATCCGCATCATGCCATCATTCGTGCCACCGAAGAAAACTATGACTGTGTGATTGTCAGTCTTGATCTGAATGATTTTGATGCATTACGTTTATGCTCGCACCTGCGATCATTAGAGCGCACGCGTAATGTGGCTGTTCTGATGATCGCTGAGCCTGAAGATAAAGCGCGTATTTTGCGCGGGCTGGAAATCGGGGCGCATGATTTTCTGGTGCGTCCTGTTGATCGCAGTGAACTGGTTGCACGCGTGCGCACGCAGGTGAGACGCAAGCGCTTCTCAGAGAAACTTCGTGACAGTGTTCAGGCTTCCATGGAATTGGCCGTCACCGATTCGCTTACGGGTCTGCATAATCGGCGTTATCTTGATAGTCATATGACGACGATGTTTGACGAATCAGCACTCAGAGCGCGGTCATTATCGGTGCTTGTGCTTGATATTGATAAATTTAAAGGCATCAACGACACTTATGGTCACGATGCGGGCGATGAAGTGCTCAGAGAGTTTGCCAATCGCGTTAAGGCCAATACACGTAGCTTTGATGTCGTGGCGCGTTTTGGCGGTGAAGAGGTTGTTGTGATTGTTCCTGATACGCATTTGCAAGGAGCTATGGCTATTGCAGAGCGCATTCGGGAAGAGGTTGAGGCAAAACCCTTCATGATCCAAAATGGCCGCAAAGCGATACATGTCACTGTGTCAATCGGTGTTGCAGGACGGCGTGCGGGCGATCCTTCTGCGCAAGAAATGCTCAAACGTGCCGATATGGCGCTGTATCAAGCCAAACAAGAGGGACGCAATCGCGTCATACCAGAAGCGGCTTAATCATCCTTAATCTGGAAGCACGACTCGGGTCTTGCCTTCAACGCTTGGGTGCGTGTTCAAACACGTGTTTGAGGGCATGCCACATGGGTTTGCGCTCTCCCGTTTCATCAAGGGGCAGGGGACGTGCGCGCTCATTGGGAGGGCGGCGTTTATTTTTCTCATTAAGCCACGTGTATTGATCGGTTAAACCCCACGTCAGCACGCTTTTAACGCGCTTTTCATCAAGCATCACGTCCATAACGCGTCGCACTTCATCACTCACACCTTGATCGCGCTGCACACTCTCTTGTGGCAAGGCGGCGTCATCAACGTCTAACTCGGTGATTAAAATATTATATCCCATATCAGCCACATCGCTTAAGAAGCGCCGAAGCACTTTGGCATCAAAGGGGATTTTTTGCGCTACCAAATGCGTTTGAATGCCAAGCGTATCGCACGGAATGTTGCGTTTGCGAAAACCCTCCAAGAGCGTTAAAACCGCTTTGCGCTTGGCCTCATGATCACGCACGGCATATTCAAGATGATAATCATTATAAACGCGCTCGGATGTTGGATCGACAGCGTGTGTCATCTGAAAGGCGAGATCGAGATAACGTGGTCCTAATGCATCAAGGAAAAGCGTGTTCCGCAAACCATCGCTTCGTTTATCTTTGGGCAAAACCGCTTCGTTGACTACATCCCATGATGGTATTTTGCCCTTATAACGCCCTGCAACCGAGGTAATGTAATCGCGCATGAATGTTTCGGCTTGATCGGATTTAAGTGTTGCACCCCGAAGCCACAAAGGTGTGTTACCGTGCCAGATCAGTGTATGTCCTCGCATTGTGAGCTTATGCTGATCTGCAAATGTGAGCGTTTGATCTACGGGTGTAAAATCAAAATCCTGTCCGCCTTTGGGTTGAAGTGCCCACCACTTGAGATCATTTTCTGGCACAATGACTGCGCATTCACGCGTGATGGATTGTGCATAAAGAGGGTTATTGCGTAAAGGTTCGCTACGCACCGCTGCGCCAAATGAAACGCCGCATGTTCGTGCGTAATCTGCTAGACCTTTTAGCGATGCGGAAGCAGCATATGCGTTTTGAGAGGTTGCATAAAGCGGCATGGCGCCTGCGATAAGACACGCTGAATCTTTGAGAAAAGCACGACGCGAGGCGTGAGAATCATAAAGTTTTGTCATTTATCCTTTTTAGTCATTTTGTCCCTGTAGACAATTACAAAAACCCATGCCAAAGAAACCGATAGAGTCACGGCTTATGCAAAGCACGTTTGCACACTTATTTGCGTATGCCTGATATAAGAATGATTTTTAAAAGTACGGGTATCATCATGGTTGACGGCACATCTGCTCATTCTTCTCCAGAGCCTACACGGCGTGATTTCCTTTACATTGCAACAGGCGCAGCAGGCGCGGTTGCGGTGGGTGGTGCAATATGGCCGTTTGTCAGTCAGCTTGCACCCGATGCGCAAACCGTTGCAGCAGGTGCACCCGTAGAACTTGATTTATCCCCGATTGCTGAAGGGCAGGGCGTAAAACTGTTCTGGCGTGGTAAACTCATTTTCGTACGTCATCGTACTGCTAAAGAAATTGAAGACGCCAGCAAGGTTGATTTAGCCTCATTGCCTGATCCTCAAGCGGATGCAGATCGTGTTAAAGCAGGCAAATCACAGTGGCTTGTTATTTTTGGCAACTGTACGCACCTTGGCTGTGTGCCCATTGGTCAGGCAGGAGATTATAACGGATGGTTCTGTCCGTGCCATGGCTCGCAGTTTGATACCTCTGGCCGTATCCGCAAGGGGCCAGCACCCACTAACTTGCCCATTCCACCTTATACCTTTGTGAATGATACTAAAATTCAGATTGGCGCAACGGCTTAATCGCTGATGCAGCAAGTCTGAAATCGCATGAATGACGTACAATATAGGCCAAATAACAGCCTTTAAGACAAAAAGAAGTGAGCAATATCATGGATGGCCATTCCACATATGTTCCTAAAAGCGCATTCGCCAAATGGTTTGAAGCCCGTTTGCCGATTATGGGTTTGATGCATTCGTCATTTGTTGCGTATCCTGTGCCGCGCAACCTCAATTATTTTTGGACATTTGGCGGCATTCTCACAATCATGCTCGTGTCGCAGATTATTACAGGCATCGTTTTGGCGATGCATTATACGCCGCATGCCACATTAGCCTTTGATTCCGTTGAGCACATCATGCGCGATGTCAATTACGGTTGGTTGATCCGTTATCTTCATGCCAATGGCGCGTCGATGTTCTTCATTGCGGTTTACATCCATATGTTCCGTGGACTTTATTATGGCTCTTATAAAGCGCCGCGTGAAATTCTCTGGATTTTGGGTGTGATCATTTTCCTTCTGATGATGGCCACAGCCTTTATGGGTTATGTTTTGCCGTGGGGACAAATGAGCTTCTGGGGCGCAACCGTTATCACCAATCTGTTTTCGGCATTCCCTGTCGTGGGTGAAACAATCGTCAGCTTCTTGTGGGGCGGATATTCGGTTGATAATCCAACGCTTAATCGCTTTTTCTCATTGCATTATCTGCTTCCCTTTATGATTTTTGGTGTGGTGATTCTGCACGTCTGGGCACTTCACGTCACAGGACAAAACAACCCAACTGGTCTTGATGTGAAGAATGTGCGCAAAGATACGCTGCCCTTCACGCCGTATGCGACGATCAAAGATGCGTTTGCCTTGGTGTGTTTCTTCATTTTCTTTATGTGGTTTGTGTTTTATG
Organism: Beijerinckiaceae bacterium; assembly: GCA_044356745.1. Taxonomy (GTDB): domain Bacteria; phylum Pseudomonadota; class Alphaproteobacteria; order Rhizobiales; family Beijerinckiaceae; genus JBIKVP01. The sequence goes on from JBIKVP010000018.1 coordinate 25,217, forward strand.
TTCCAAACTATCTGGGACATGCTGATAACTATATTGAAGCAAATCCAGCAGTGACGCCCACGCATATTGTTCCTGAATGGTATTTTCTACCTTTCTATGCGATTTTGCGCGCTATTCCTGATAAACTCGGCGGTGTTATCGCCATGTTTGGTGCTGTTGCTATTATCGCATTTCTACCGTGGCTTGATACATCGCGTATCCGTTCAAGCACCTATCGCCCTCTCGCCAAACAGTTTTTCTGGGTGTTTGTTGTTACGTGCATTGGCTTAGGGTATTTGGGCGCGATGCCTGCTGAAGGGGGCTATGTTATTGCATCACGCATTCTGACAGCGATTTATTTCGCTTATTTTCTGATCATTTTACCGCTGCTTGGGTTGCTTGAAAATCCAAAACCTCTGCCAGCATCCATTGCCGATTCGGTCTTGGCTTCTTCTAAAGCCTCCACTGGTCATGCCTAAGCTAGAGAGATGATGACGATGACGATGAAACCTTTTTCAACTCTGGCTGCCGCCCTGATTATGGGATTGAGTGCGTATACCTCGCATGCCATCGCTGCTGCGCCCGGACCAACACCTCCACGTCAAGCATGGTCGTTTGAAGGGCCTTTTGGCACATATGACGATACCCAGCTTCAACGCGGCTTTAAAGTTTATCGCGAAGTTTGCTCTGCGTGTCACAGTGCAAAAAAGCTTGCTTTCCGAAATTTAAGCCAAGCTGGAGGCCCAGGTTTTTCCGAAGGGCAAGTTAAAGCGCTCGCCGCTGAATATAAAGTCAAGGACGGTCCTGATGATCGGGGCGAGATGTTTGAACGCACTGCGCGTCCAGCTGATCGCTGGCCATCACCTTTTGCCAATGAGCAAGCCGCCCGTGCCTCAAATGGCGGTGCCTATCCACCCGATTTTTCAGTTCTGGCAAAAGCGCGCGGTTATTCGCCCGGATTTCCAAAATTTATCACCGATGCTTTTACGCAAGAAGCTGAATATGGCGTTGACTATCTGGTTGCTCTTTTAACAGGGTACACCGATGCGCCTAAAGATTTCGTTCTGCAACCTGGTCAGTATTACAACACCCATATGCCGGGCAATGTTATTTCGATGGCTCCACCTTTGCAAAATGGTCAGGTCCAATACCCTAAAGGCGCTGATGGCAAATCGATTGCTCCAGAAACTGTCGAGCAATATTCAAAAGACGTTGCTGCTTTCATGATGTGGATGGCAGAGCCTCACCTTGAGCAACGCAAAGCCATGGGCTTTAAAGTGATGCTGTTTTTGGTGTTATTTGCTGGACTCCTTTATTTTGCAAAAAAACGCGTCTGGATGCGTGCTAAAGATGAGGCGCAAAATATCTAAGATTTGAGATGATTGTTTTATGGTGACGCGAAAAATCCCTCCCTCTTCTGCGCAAGTGGGAGGGATTTTGCATCCAGCGTCACAGTCACCCAGCGATGAGCAGCTTGATAGTGAGCCACAACGTATTGCTTCATATAGGCAGCGTGAAATAGCGCGAGAGCGATTATCAGTTTCTGATGAGGCACTATGGCAAAGTGTTGCGCTCACGATTGCGCCTTTGCAAGAGCCTCATGTTTCCCACAGCCGTGTTACAAAGCGCAAGGCACAGCTTACAAAACATGCTAATATGGAGAAAGGTGAGCGTGATATTTCAAAGCCCGTGCGCCGCAGAAAACCAACGCGGGACGATTTCGCGAATTTACTTGATGGGCGTGACGATGATTTATCAACGTCCCCCCAGCGTCATACGTTCGATGATAAAGCGCGTGATCACGTCATTGATAACTCATCACAACCTTCTGTCCGCCAACCAAAGCGTGTAGCATCGCGTCTTGCGCTTGAGTCTTTTGACCCGCGCCTCAAAAAGAAAATTGTCCGTGGTCATGCGCCCCTTGAAGCAAGGCTTGATCTTCATGGGCTTACACAGGATGAAGCGTTTGCAACTTTATCGCACTTCATTAAAAGTGCCCATGGGCGGGGTTTGCGTCATGTGCTTGTCATTACCGGTAAAGGACAGCGTACAAAAGGCTTAAATCCTTCATCAGAAAAATCATCAGGCGTTTTAAAAAGACAAGTTCCGCAATGGCTTGCTCTGCCTGCTTTGTCGCCGTTTGTGCTGATGGTTGATTATGCATCGCCTTTACACGGGGGAGAGGGTGCGCTTTATGTCCGTTTACGCGCATCGCGTCAGAGTATAACCTCAGATGGAGAGAATGTGTTGTGACACCATTTGGCGAGAAAATCCGGGAACTTCGCGCTAAGCGCGGCATTAAGCTTAAAGATATGGCGCAGGCTTTAGGTTGCTCTAGTGCTTATTTGTCGGCGCTTGAACATGGCAAACGCAGCAAGCCAAGCTGGGCAAGTGTGCAGGCCATCATCACCTATTTTAATATCATTTGGGATGACGCTGAAGAGCTGCAACGTCTCGCGGATATGTCTGACCCCAAAGTCGTCATCGACACCTCTGGTTTGTCGCCTGAAGCGACACTGTTTGCAAACCGCTTGTCGCGTGTCATTATGGATTTACCTGATGCCACGTTAATGGAGATGAACGCTTTGCTCAAACGAGCGCTTCCCACACAATCTAAGATTTAAGGACGCAGTTGCGGATTAGAGGGCTCAGGCGCAGCGCTTGTCCCGAGTGTTTTTGCCGACTCACCCTGAGCTTCGTTGGTGGAGCGCGTTTGGTTTAGATCAGCTTTGGCTTTTTCAACCTCTGCCGCCGTTTTCGCGCGTACAGGGCGCGCTGGTGCTGATGTTCCCACAGGAACATACTCGGTTTGAGCAGGGCGTGATGTTGCAATAAAATCAGGCGCGTTATTAGGTGTTGGGGTTGCAAAACCACCCAGTTGAACGACTTGTTTCACCAGACCTGACTCTTCAGGCGCTGTCGATTGGGGCGCTGTGCTTGTGCACGCACCAACAGACACTCCAAGACATATAAGAGCGCTATAAAGCAAAAAATTTGATAAGCGTGTCACGTGATTTGTATAAAGCATCTTGAACGCATCTTATCCTTTTCATCGGTGATTTGAAAGACAAACGGTGCTCTTTGATCCACCTTAAAAAACATTCACATAAAAACGGGGAGAACTCTGCACAGGGCTGCTGTTCACTTGTGGTGTTTATGTTTAAAAAACGCTACACATCGCATACAAAGAAGCATTCAGTTTGCAGATTTTTTAAAGCAGCGTTCAAGGCAGCTTGCATGCACCGTTAGCGTATTGAACACAGGTTTGATTGAAGATATTGCATTTTCGAGGGATAATCCTCAAGGAGACATTATGTCACATCCCAACGCGGCTCATCAACAGGGCGATGCCAAAGGCGAAAACACCATGCCTGACTTTGATTCGCTCTCTAAAAATGCCAGTGACTTCATTGAGAAGGCAACAAAGGCAACGGCTGCATACTTGCGCCCTCTGCAAGATGGACAAGCGACCCCAATTGCCGAAGAAGTGGGCGAAGTTGTGCGCACATTGGGACAAATCGCCGAAAAATGGCTTGTTGATCCCTCCAAAACCCTTGAAGCACAACAGAGTCTCACGAGTGATTTTCTTGAGTTATGGGGGCGCACACTCCATCGTATGCAAGGTGAAGAGGTTTCACCTGTCGTCAATCCTGATCCCAAAGACGCACGGTTTAAAGCGCAGGAGTGGCAAGATAACCCGATGTTTGATTTCCTCAAGCAGGCTTATCTGATCGCCTCGCGCTGGGCTGAGCACATGGTTGAAGGGGCTGAAGGGGTTGATGATCATACCCGCCTTAAAGCGCGCTTTTATATTAAGCAGCTTTCAAGCGCCTTATCGCCGTCTAACTTTCTTGCCACCAACCCTGAACTCATCCGTCAAACGCTTGATGAAAGCGGTGCTAATCTCGTGCGCGGCATGGCCATGCTCGCCGAAGATTTAGAAGCGGGTAAAGGCGAGTTGAAGATTCGCCAATCTGATCCCAGCAAGTTTGAAGTCGGTGTTAATCTTGCCAATACACCGGGCAAAGTGATTTTTCGCAACGACATTATTGAGCTGCTGCAATATGAGCCAACCACTGAAACCGTACTCAAGCGTCCACTGCTCATTATTCCGCCGTGGATCAACAAATATTATATTCTTGATTTGAATCCTGATAAAAGTTTTATCCGCTGGGCGGTCGAGCAGGGGCAAACCGTCTTTTGTATTTCATGGGTTAATCCCCATGAAGAACACGCTAAAAAATCCTTCGAAGATTATATGCGAGAGGGAATTTTTGCGGCACTTGATGCGATTACGCTTGCCACGGGGGAGCGTAACGTTGCAGCGATTGGTTATTGTGTGGGCGGAACACTGCTATCCATTTCGCTTGCTTACATGGCACTTATCGGCGATCGACGGATCACCAGTGCGACATTTTTCACAACACAAGTTGATTTTACCAATGCGGGCGATCTTAAAGTGTTTGTCGATGAAAGTCAGATTACAGCGCTTGAGCATCGTATGGCGGTAAAGGGATATCTTGAAGGGAGTAAGATGGCCAATGCCTTTAATATGCTGCGCCCGAATGATCTGATCTGGCCTTATATCGTCAATGTTTACATGAAAGGCGAAGCGCCATTTCCGTTTGATCTTTTGTATTGGAATTCAGATTCAACACGCATGCCAGCGGCAAACCATTCGTTTTATATGCGGCAGTGTTATCTTGAAAATCGCTTGGCACGCGGTGAGATGGAAATTGGCGGTGTGCGTATTGATCTGAAAAATATTACGCTGCCCATTTATTCGCTCGCGGCTCGCGAAGATCATATTGCTCCCGCGAAATCGGTGTTTGATGGCTGCAAACTCTTTGGTGGGCCTGTGACTTTCGTGCAGTCAGGATCTGGACACATCGCAGGAGTGGTGAATTCACCGCGCAAACCCAAATATCAATATTGGACGGGTGGGTTGTTGAATGGCTCATATGATGCATGGGTTGAGCAGTCTCACGAGACAGCAGGTTCTTGGTGGCCACATTGGCAGATCTGGATTGAGCAACAAGCACCTGAGCGCGTTCCAGCACGTGCTATTGGTTCTGGGTTCCTGCAACCGCTGTGCGATGCTCCGGGAACCTTTGTGCGCACAAAGGCTTGAGTTACTTTTTCGGTCTATTAGAACTAATATACCCCTCACATTTGAAGAGTTGGTGTCTGAAGTATTTTGAAGTTATCGGATAGGCGGTCAACCCATAATCGTGCTTTTTGCGGAAAAGTGGTATTCAGGAAGCCAAGGATGGCCTTCACG
>JBIKVP010000077.1:0-9470 GCA_044356745.1 Beijerinckiaceae bacterium
GCGGTGGCGTTTCAAAAGCTCCTGACGTTGGTCTGGTTCTAAAAGCGTACCCATACCAAATTGGAATCAAAACAACCTTAATAAAAAGATAACGCCAACTCTTCACTCACGAGGGGTATATATCAGAAGATGCGTTTAAACGTTAACTATGTTTATTTGCATGAAAGTGTGGCTCACATGTCAATAAGAACTGGTAGAGGCTTTACAGCAGTCGATCCTGAGAGAATACCCACTGAGCATAGTGATGCCCGTGAAGATTTGGGTCAAATGGCAAACGCTTGGAATAGTGAGTATGGAAAAAACCGCTCGAATTTTGACGAACAAACTCAACCAAAAATTGAGGTTGCTGAAAATGGTGATATTATAAATGAAAGTGAGCTGGAAGATTCTCTTTCAAATATTACAAACTCTCAGGCAAAGCTTGCTCTTGTGTCTTTATTGAAAATTGATCAAAGCCTTGAGGATATTGATCCGGTTATTGAAAAGTTGGAAAATCCTGAGCAGCGCAATCAATTGAGCGAAGATGAGCTTTTACAAGCTGGTGTTGATCTGAGCTTGATACAATCTAGTATATATGCAAATGCACTTTCGAGCTTTAGAAATTGATCTAGGTTATATTAATGATTTAAACCACACTTTGAGGCATAATTACTACGAATAGTGTTTGAAAAAATGATCTAAAGAAAATGATCGCCGAGCAAATGCAGGGATTACATTTTTTGTAAAAATCTCTAAAAGATGGCGGGTGTTCTCAATCAAAGGATTCCCGCATCATTATGACCAAGCCCGTTGTCACTCGTTTCGCTCCTTCTCCCACTGGTTTTCTGCACATTGGCGGTGCACGTACTGCACTTTTTAATTGGCTTTATGCAAAGCATACGGGTGGCAAGATGCTACTACGTATTGAGGATACAGATCGCGAACGTTCGACGGAACCTGCTATTCAAGCGATTATAGATGGTCTTGATTGGCTTGGTCTCCATTGGGATGGCGATGTCGTTTATCAGTTTCAGCGCATCGACCGTCATCAAGAGGTGGTGCAAAATCTTCTTGATCAAGGCAAAGCGTATTATTGTTATGCCTCTCCTCAAGAGCTTGATGAGATGCGCGAAAAAGCGCGCTCGGAAGGGCAGCCTTTGCGTTATGATGGGCGTTGGCGTGATCGAAACCCAAATGAAGCGCCTGAAGGTGTGAAACCCGTTGTGCGTCTTAAAGCCCCCCTTGAAGGCGAAACCATTGTCGCGGATAAAGTTCAAGGGCGTGTGACATGGCAAAATAAAGATCTTGATGATCTTGTGCTATTACGCTCGGATGGCACACCGACTTATATGCTCGCAGTGGTGGTCGATGATCACGATATGGATGTCACGCATATTATTCGTGGTGATGACCACTTCACAAATGCGGCACGTCAAAGCCAGATTTATGATGCGTTAGGCTGGGATATTCCAGTCATGGCGCATATTCCGCTCATTCATGGCCCTGATGGCGCTAAGCTCTCAAAGCGTCATGGCGCTCTTGGAATCGAAGCTTATCGCGAAATGGGCTATTTGCCTGTTGCCTTACGCAATTATCTCGTGCGCCTTGGCTGGAGCCACGGTGATCAAGAAATCTTCTCCACCGATGAAATGATTGAAGCGTTTGATCTTAATCAGATCGGGCGCTCACCTTCGCGTATTGACTTCGCCAAACTTGAAAATCTGAATGGGCACTATCTGCGTCACATGGATGATGCTCAGATTGTTGCTGCGATTGAAGATATCATACCTGACGTTGGTGGGGAGCGAAAGATTACATCACCGTTATCTCCGTTACATCGTCAACAGCTTGAGCAAGCCATGACGGGCTTAAAAGAACGCGCGAAGACTTTGATTGAACTCATTGATAATGCTTATTTTATTTTTGGAGAACGCCCCCTCATCCTTGATGAAAAAGCAAAAGCGCTGCTTGCTGGTGATGGATTAACTCGCCTGAAAGCGTGCCATGATGCGCTTGCCTCTTTAAATGAGTGGACGATTGAAAACACTGAGCAAGCGATCCGCGACACAGCAGATCAGCTTCACGTTAAACTTGGGCAAGTGGCGCAACCTTTGCGTGCTGCTATTACAGGCCGCGCCACATCTCCTGGGCTGTTTGAAGTGATGATCGTAATTGGGCGGGAGGAAACGCTTGGTCGCTTGCAAGATCAGCTTAAATTTTTGTCGGCAGTGGCCTGAAGCACACTTTAATCAATCATCATGTTAAAGTTTGACGGGTTTTTATAATAAAGCATGCGGTCGACAAAGAGATTTTAATAAAATGTGTTTATCCCTTACACTGTAAACGTGATTCTCACGATGTAGCGCGAAGGATAATCCAATATGACCGGCTCACCCGCGAAACTCAATATCGACGGAAAAGATCTCGAACTCGCAACAAAACTAGGCTCAACAGGCCCAAGTGTCGTTGATATCAGCAAGCTTTATGCGGCAACGGGTCATTTCACTTATGATCCGGGTTTTACGTCAACGGCAAGCTGTGAATCCAAGATTACATTCATTGATGGCGATGCTGGCGTTTTGCTTTACCGTGGTTATCCGATTGATCAGCTTGCTGAGCACGGCGATTTTCTTGAAACATGCTATTTGCTGCTTTATGGCGAGTTGCCAACATCAGTGCAAAAAGCAGATTTTGATTATCGCATCACCCGTCATACAATGGTTCATGAGCAGATGATGCGCTTCTTTCAGGGCTTTCGCCGTGATGCGCATCCGATGGCGGTGATGGTGGCGGCGGTTGGCGCGCTATCAGCGTTTTATCACGATTCAACAGATATTTCTGATCCGACGCAGCGCATGATTGCCTCTATGCGCATGATTGCGAAAGTGCCAACGCTTGCTGCTATGGCCTATAAATATTCGGTGGGTCAGCCGTTTGTGTATCCAAAAAACGATCTGGATTATTCTTCAAACTTTCTGCGCATGTGTTTTGCCGTGCCAAGTGAAGAGTATAAAATCAATGGGGTACTTGCCCGTGCGCTTGATCGAATTTTTATCCTCCATGCTGATCACGAGCAAAATGCTTCGACATCAACCGTGCGTTTGGCGGGATCATCTGGGGCAAATCCTTTTGCGTGTATAGCGGCAGGAATTGCTTGCCTTTGGGGGCCTGCGCATGGTGGCGCGAACGAAGCAGCGCTCAGAATGCTTGAGGAAATTGGTCGCCCTGAAAATATCCCCCATTACATCGCACGTGCCAAAGATAAAAACGATCCATTCCGCCTGATGGGTTTTGGCCATCGCGTCTATAAAAATTACGATCCACGCGCTAAAATTATGCAGCGTACAACCCATGAAGTCTTGGCCGAGCTCGGCATCAAAGACGATCCAACACTTGAAGTTGCGATGGAGCTGGAGCGTATTGCGCTTCACGATGAATATTTCATTGAGAAAAAGCTTTATCCCAATATCGATTTCTATTCGGGCATTACGCTCAAAGCGATGGGTTTTCCAACGACAATGTTTACAGTTCTGTTTGCACTTGCACGCACCGTGGGTTGGATTGCACAGTGGAAAGAGATGATTGAGGATCCTAGTCAGAAAATTGGTCGTCCGCGCCAACTTTATACAGGTCATCCACATCGCGATTATCTACCACTTGCCCAACGTCGCTAATTTTGAGATTTATTCATGCTCACCACTACCACTGACACCTTACAAGGCAGAGTTATTAAACATTATCTTGGTCTTGTAATGGGTCACGCGGTTGTCAGTACGAACATGCTGAAATCTTTTCGGGGCGGCATTCGTGACGTCAGCTCGGGTCGCCCCCCCAGTTATGAGATGGAACTGGAAACTGCACGCGAACTCGCGTTGAAAGACCTGATTAAATCCTCTGAAAAAATGGGAGCGAATGCCGTCATCGGGATTGATATAGACTATCAAACGGTTGGCGATAGTCATCATCTTGTCATGGTCAGCATTGCAGGAACAGCCGTGATTATTGATGATGAAACAACCATTGATCATGATGATAATCCGCGCTTTCTTACTCTGGACGTCAAACGCGATTGACCTAAGTAATAAAAGTCAGCTTTTAAAGAGGGGTTATGATGTCTTTCATATCGAAAAAATCTTTATCGCGTCGTCACATGATGAGTGTTGCTGCAGCGGGTGCTGCCGTGAGTGTGCTTTCTCCAGTCGCCGCCCTACAAGCACAACCTGCGCCAGCATCTCCCCCTCCTTCAAGTGCTAAACAAGCTGCTGCGTTTTATCGTTACAAGGTCGGTGACATTGACGTAACAGCCATTCATGAGGGCTATGCCGAGCGCCCACTTGAAGGTTTCATCACGAATGCCGCTCTCCCTGATGTGCAAAAAACGCTTCACGATGCTTTTTTGCCCCAAGATAAACTGCGCATTCCATTTACAACTGTTGTCATCAATCATAGCGGCAAGTTGACTCTGATTGATACAGGTATCGGTGACATGGGGCCACCCACGACTGGGCAGTGGATGAGCAATTTTACCGCCGCTGGCTTTAGCCCAGAAAATGTTGAAACGGTGATCATTAGCCATTTTCATGGCGATCACATCAACGGTCTGCGTCGCAAGGATGGGAGTGATGTCTTCCCCAAGGCTAAAGTGCTTGTTCCGCAAGCCGAGTGGGATTTTTGGGATAACGAAGATAAAGAAAAAGCCGCTCCAGAAGCAATGAAGGCCGCCTTTGCGAATGTGAAGCGTGTTTTTGATCCGCTTAAAGAGCGCCTAAGCTTTTACAGAGGCGGACAAGAGCTCATCTCTGGCGTGACTGCGGTCGAAGCTTTTGGTCACACTCCCGGTCATATGACATTTGCAATTGCCTCAGGTACTGCGCGCTTAATGCTCATGTCCGATACAACCAACCACCCTGCTCTATTTGTTAAAAATCCTGATTGGTCGGCGATATTTGATATGGATGCCGATGCGGCACGAGCAACGCGTCGTAAGCTGCTAGATCGAATTGCACAAGATCGGATGCAAGTTGCTTTTTATCATGCCCCCTTCCCCGCGACAGGATTCATTGCCCGTGATGGAAATGGATATGATTTCATACCCGTTGCATGGTCATCAACGCTGTAGCACATAAAAACGACATGCTTTTATTGACAATCAAGCGGCTTTTTTAGCCGCGAGATTGACCAGTTCCCTTAAAATTCGCATCGTACCTTTAAGGCGTTCTTCGGGCGTATCAAATTCGCGAATGAAGACGATTTTCATATCAGGGCGCACTTTAGCGAATGAACCTTGTTCAGTGAGATATTTCATCAATGCCTCTGGCTGCGCAAAGGCGTTGTCGCGGAAAGAGACGATTAATCCTTTTGGCCCTGCTTCCACTTTATCGACATTTGCGCGGCGACATAACACTTTGATATTGACGATGCGCAAGAGCTGCGTCACCGCCTCTGGAAGCGCACCAAAACGATCAATGAGTTCAGCACCAAAGCTTTCGATTTCCTGATCGGTTTCGAGTTGTGAGAGGCGTTTATAAATGCCCATACGCACCTGAATATCCTCAACATAAGACTCTGGAATTGTAACAGGCGCACCGATTGCAATGGTTGGTGACCATTGATCAGACGGCTCTTCATCAACAATTCCCGCTTTAAGATTGGCCACAGCCTCCTCAAGCATTTGTTGATAAAGTTCAAAACCCACTTCCTTGATATGGCCTGATTGCTCATCTCCGAGCAGATTACCTGCGCCACGAATGTCAAGATCATGAGAGGCCAGTTGAAAGCCCGCACCCAATGTATCCAATGATTGCAACACCTTGAGCCGCTTTTCAGCCTGAGGTGTAATATTCCTTTTTGCGGGCAGCGTAAAAAGTGCATACGCCCTGATTTTCGAGCGCCCCACCCTGCCCCTGAGCTGATACATCTGCGCCAGACCGAACATGTCTGCGCGATGAACGATAAGCGTGTTGGCGGTGGGAATATCAAGCCCTGATTCAACGATTGTTGTCGAAAGCAACACATCATACTTGCCTTCATAAAAGGCTGTCATAATGTCTTCGAGTTGCCCCGCCGCCATTTGTCCGTGGGCAATGGCGACCTTCACCTCTGGCACATGGCGATCAAGAAACTCTTTGACCTCTGCCAGATCATCAATACGCGGCACAACGTAAAATGCTTGTCCGCCACGATAGCGCTCACGTAATAAGGCTTCACGAATGGTGAGAGGATCAAATGGCGTAACAAACGTGCGTACTGCAAGGCGATCAACGGGGGGCGTGGCAATGATTGACAGATCACGCACACCCGTCATCGCAAGTTGGAGCGTGCGTGGAATTGGTGTCGCGGACAATGTGAGGACGTGAATTTCGGCACGTAGTTCTTTGAGTCGCTCTTTATGGGCAACGCCAAAATGCTGCTCTTCATCAATAATCATCAAGCCGAGATCTTTAAACGCAATGCCTTTGGCGAGCAGAGCATGCGTGCCGACAACAATATCAATCGTGCCATCGGCAACGCCTTCTTTCACGAGCTTCATGTCAGCAGCAGGAACAAAGCGTGAGGCTTGCGCAATTTTGAGCGGCAAACCTTGAAAACGCTCTTTGAAAGACTTGGTGTGTTGACGCGCAAGCAGTGTTGTTGGAACCACCACGGCAACTTGTTTACCGTTCATCGCGGATACAAACGCTGCACGCAAAGCGACTTCTGTTTTACCAAAGCCGACATCACCACACACGAGACGATCCATCGGTTGACCAGAAGCGAGATCCTCAAGTGCTGAATCAATCGCGCCTTGTTGATCTTCTGTTTCGTCATAAGGAAAGCGTGCGGCAAACTCTGCATAGAGCCCGTCAGGTGCATTCAAGCGTGGCGCTTCACGCATAAGGCGTGCAGCAGCAATTTTAATAAGCCCTGCCGCCATTTCTAAAATGCGTTTTTTTGCACGCGCTTTACGCGCTTGCCACGCGCCCCCACCCAAACGATCAAGCATGACCTCGGTATCTTCAGAACCGTAACGCGAAATCAGCTCAATATTTTCAACAGGTAAAAAAAGCTTGTCAGAACCTGCATAATGAATTTCAAGACAATCGTGGGGTATGCCTGCCGCTGTCACGGTTTTAAGCGCCACAAAGCGCCCGATACCATGATCCGCATGAACGACGAGATCACCCAGTGTTAAACTGGCCGCTTCTGCAATGACATCTTGTGGGCGGCGATTCTTGCGTTTAGGTCTTACAAGGCGATCACCTAAAATATCTTGCTCACTGATGACAGTCAGTTCTGGCGTTTCAAACCCTTGCTCAACACCCCATATGGCAAGCGTCACCTCATTGCGTGGAAGCGCTAGCGCAACATTAAGCCGACCCACATTCTGCACTTTGGCAAGGCCATGATCTTTCAGGACTTGAAGCAACCGATCACGCGATCCTTCAGACCATGCTGCAAGAATGACGCGCTTTCCCGCTTTTTGCCGCTCTTGAATGTGGGCAATGGCTGCATCGAAAATATTGACACCCTCTTGTTGGCGCTCGGCAGCAAAAGAGCGCCCTTGCGTGGCTGAGGCGTTGAGAACCAGCCCCGTCATGGCAGGACTTGTTCCTGCCATCCACGTCTTCTCTTCATGTAAAACTTGTGGCTTTAAAGGCGTGGATCCCAAGGACAAGCCTTGGGATGACGCTTCTTGTGTTGCTTGCGCCAAGCTATCAACCGCAAACGGTGTGAAACGCACACTTCCCGCTCGCGTAATGCACGCATCCCATTCCTTATGCGTGAGATAAAGCGCGTCAGGTGGCAAAGGTTTATAAGGCGCGCCGCCTGATGCCTTTTGCTCAAGCGCTGAAGTGCGTGCATCGTAATAATCTTTGATGACGTCAAGACGCTCATGAAGCGCCTGATCAATGTTTGCATCCAGAAACAAGGCACTGCCTGTGACAAATTCAAACAACGTATCCAGTTTATCATGAAATAAAGGCAGCCAGTGCTCTAATCCTGCGTGCCTACGCCCTTCAGACACTGCTTCATAAAGCGTATCATCACGCACGGGCGCACCAAAGGCTGCGACATAGCCTTGTCGAAAGCGTTTAATGGTCTCTGTGGTGAGACGCGCTTCACTCATTGGAACCAGATCAAGCGCTCTGAGTGTGGTTGTTGAACGCTGTGTTTCTGGATCAAAGGCACGAATTGATTCAAGGGTATCGCCAAAGAAATCAAGACGAATGGGTGTGGGAAGTCCGGGCGGATAAAGATCAAGAATTCCGCCTCGCACCGCATAATCACCTGTATCGCGCACCGTACCCGCCCGCATGTAACCATGCGAATCAAGCCATTCAGCAATCGTCTCCATGGAAATCGCATTCCCCGGAGCCATCGCCAAACTGTCGGCAGCAATGCGCGAACGGGGTGGCACGCGCTGAAGCGCGGCATTAAGTGTCGTGAGGAGAATACGCGGACGCTCTTCTGACGATGTGGCATGGCTTAGCCGCGCCAAAGTCGTGACGCGATGCGCAACAATTCCCGCATTCGGCGATGCACGATCATAAGGCTGGCAATCCCACGCAGGTAACGTAAGCACATCTAAATCCGGCGCTAAGAACGCCAATCCCACTTCAAGCGCTTGCATCCGTGCTCCATCACGGGCAATCACAGTGATAACGGCCGGCGCACGCGATGTTTTTGCCAGTTTTCGTGCTGCGTCTGCAATAACAAGCGGTTGCAAGCCATCAGGCGCATGACAAAGCGTCACCTGCTCTTGACGATTCAATGCATCACAAAGGGGGGATATAAATTTCATGTTAGGGACATAACGATCAACGCATGAAGAGACAAGTCAGAACATAACCTTAATATCATTGCTCTTTACACTTGATGTGACGCAAGGCATAACAACATCGATGTAAATAAGCGGATATTCGCATGAAACAGTTTTTCCTACAGTTTTTCACATGGTGGAATGGTCAGACACTCGGTACACGTTTTCATACGTGGCGACATGGTGAGTTTGTGGGAAGCGATGAATCTGGCAACACGTATTATCGCTCACATCAAGGGGCGATTGATCCTGCCATAGGGACGGATCGACGCTGGGTTATTTACAACGGCGAAGCGGATGCCTCGCGTGTGCCTCCGGGCTGGCGCGGCTGGATGAACCACACCGTTGATACACCGCCCTCCGAGGAAAACTATATTGCTCGAGAGTGGGAGAGGCCCCATACATCAAATATGACTGGCACCCCTCTTGCGTGGCGTCCACAAGGTTCAACCTTGCGATCAGGTGAACGCGCACGCGCTACGGGTGATTATCAGCCTTGGAAGCCGTAAATTGCGCTTGAACACGCTCAACCGTTAATATTTAATTTTTCTATTATTTTCAATGTGATATACCCCTCGTGAGTGAAGAGTTGGCGTTATCTTTTTATTAAGGTTGTTTTGATTCCAATTTGGTATGGGTACGCTTTTAGAACCAGACCAACGTCAGGAGCTTTTGAAACGCCACCGCACCG
>JBIKVP010000019.1:0-30160 GCA_044356745.1 Beijerinckiaceae bacterium
AATCAAAACAACCTTAATAAAAAGATAACGCCAACTCTTCACTCACGAGGGGTATATATCTCTATCTTTGTAAATTTCGATAATATTTGCAATAGCACAAGCGAGTGCATATGGCGCAACTTAATCATCAATTAAAGCTATTTCGTTTTCTGCGTAGTCATACCCTTTTGATTCAACGTATTTATTGAGTTCTGCGTATTTTTCTCTGAATTCTCTGAGTGCTTCAGGTGATATTTGAGCACTTCCTAATGTTGGATTTTTACCTAAAAATTTTGGAAGATCATATTTAGCGATTAAATCTTGTAGGTAATCGCTAGGATCTTTGTGGGCTTTTTCATTTTCAATAAATGATGATGCAATATTTTCAAAATTAATACCAGCATCGACTAATTCTTCAATTATATTTTCATCATTTATTATTTTTTCAAAGAACTTATTTAAATTTTTCTGATTATTTATTTTACTTGCCTCAGAAAAATTTAGAACATCTGAATTAATATTATCAAGGGCAATTTTACCCTGCTCAACAAGACGATTATCGATTGTTTTAGCTGGCATTTTTTAAACTTTTTATCCAAAATCCCTACCCCATGAATACATAGCAAAATATCTATTATATATAGATAATAAGTATTACATTGGAATAGGAAAATTTAGTTGATGAGAAATTTAAAAAGGCAATCATTTGTCAATTCATGTGTGGCTTTGTAAACTTAATGACATGATCATAAGAGAGCGGCATACGAATAGCTTTGGAATAGCAAAGGAACACTATGACACGTATTTCACCTGCATCAACACATGTGCCTCATTCTGAACCTGTTTCCTCCCCACACGCGCATGTTTTACCAGAGCTTGATATACATGACGTAGAGCGAATCATTGCGCTTTTACAGGATGCAAAACAGGAACTTGGCGCTGTCATTTTCGGGCAGGATCAGGTGATTGCACTCACACTTACAACATTGCTCTCAGGCGGACATGGGCTTTTGATTGGTTTGCCGGGTCTTGCTAAAACAAAACTTGTCGACACATTGGGACGCGTGCTTGGTCTTGATACGCGCCGTGTGCAGTTCACGCCCGATCTGATGCCCGGGGATATTCTGGGCAGTGAGATCCTTGATGAGGATGCAGAGAAAAAGCGTTTTTTCCGTTTTCTCAAAGGCCCTGTTTTTACATCATTGCTGATGGCCGATGAGATTAATCGCGCCAGTCCACGCACGCAATCGGCACTGCTTCAAGCGATGCAGGAAGGTTACATCACCATCAATGGTGTGCGTTATGATTTGCCGCAACCGTTTCATGTGCTTGCGACACAAAACCCGATTGAGCAGGAAGGAACCTATCCACTCCCTGAAGCGCAACTTGATCGCTTTATCATGCAAATTGATGTGGGATATCCTGACCGCGACGCTGAAAAACGGATGCTGCTTCAAACAACGGGCAGCATGGAGAGCGATACTTCACAGGTTATGACATCCAATGACCTGATCACGGCACAGCACCTTGTGCGGCGCATGCCCATTGGTGAGCAGGTCGTGGAAGCGATTCTTGATCTAGTACAAGCAGCACGCCCTTCATTAGATGCAAGCGCAAACAGTGCCGGTACGATGCTCGCATGGGGCGCTGGGCCGCGTGCGGGGCAAGCACTCATGCTCGCGACACGGGCGCGCGCCCTCCTTGAGGGGCGTTTTGCACCCTCGCTTGATGATGTTAAAGCGCTTGCAGTCCCCATTTTAAAACATCGTTTAGCGCTCACCTACACAGCGCGCGCTGAGGGTGTGACGGTTGAGCATGTTATTTTGAACCTGACACAAGGTTTGCGTTAAGATGATTACACAGTGTTCATAGTCATTCCAGCTTTACCGCTCTTCCTCTCAGGAGGAGGATAAGACATAGACTCGCTTTATGTCTCCTAACTTTAAGGTTGCAACACGTATGGTGGGTTCGCCCTTTATTGTTTCGTCACGCAGTGCATCCTTATCAGATGCTCGCGCAAGACGTGTTGCTCAAGCGCATATGCTTGCTGCACGCATGCCGCATCTAAAGATGGAAGCGCGACATGTGGTCTCTGCCATTTATGGAATGCATGGTCGTAGACAATCGGGGGTGGGGGAAACATTCTGGCAATACCGTCCGTATCAGCTTGGTGAATCCATGCGGCGAATTGATTGGCGACGCTCAAGCCGTGATGATCGGCTTTATGTGCGTGAACGCGAATGGGAAGCGGCACATGTCGTTTATCTGTGGATTGATCGCTCAGAGTCGATGGATTTTTCGTCGCTTTCAAGTGGCATGACGAAACTTGATCGTGCGATGGTTCTGATGCTTGCTCTCGCTGATGCACTTGTTGATGCAGGTGAAAGCGTTGGTGTGCTGGACGCCATGAAACCCAAATCTATACGTCATATTATTGAACATATTAGCGATATATTGATGCGGGATGATGCCATTCATGAAGGCCAAACCCAGCCATTACCCTTGCCCTTGCCGCAACCACTTCCCTCACATGCGGATGTGATTATTTTCACCGACGCACTTGAAGATCTTGAAACTCTCCGTCAACGCCTTAAAGCCATTGCGCAAAACGGTGCGCGTGGTTTTGTTGTCCATGTCATTGATCCTGTTGAGGAGGCGTTTCCTTACACCGGTCAAATTCACCTGATTGAACGTGAGACAGGTTTAGAGCTTAATGCGGGTGATGGGCAAGCTTGGGGGGAGCGTTATCGACAGCGCTTTGCAGCACATAAAGATATGTTGATGTCGTTATGTCGCACGTTAAACTGGCGTTATATGGTCCATCATACGGATCGCCCTGCCTCTGAAGCTGCCCTTGGCTTGATGTTGGCGCTCGCGCCTGCATCGCCACGTCAGCAGAATGGGGGACGTTGATGCTTGGTGGTTTTTCGTTTCTTCTCCCGAGTGCTTTAATCGGTTTAATGGCCTTGCCCTTATTATGGTGGCTTTTAAAAGTCACTCCGCCGCGTCCACAACGGATTGTATTTCCGCCATTGAAAATTATGGCGGATCTCATCCCTGAAAAACTCTCTGCGCAAAAAACACCATGGTGGCTTTTACTCTTGAGACTTTTCGCGCTCTTAGTTGCGATTATGATCCTTGCTGGCCCATTCTGGCAACGTCCTCAAAGCGCGATATCTGTCAGTGATAAGCCGCTTATTCTCATGATGGATACAAGCGCACTGGCTGCGCCTGATTGGGATGTGCGCATCAAGGCGGCCGTAGAAACGCTTGATCAAGCCCAACGTATCAATCGCAATGTGATCGTTGTGACAACAACCGATGGCATCATCCATTCTCACAATGATTTTTCAGGTGAGCCGGCTCCTATCGCGATTGAGCGTGTCCGCGCTCTTAAGCCTCAAGGGCTTATTCCTTTACCGGATCACCTGATACAAACGCTTGATGATCTTGCTCAGGCGCTGCCTCAAACAGATGTGACATGGATTGCATCACATGTCACCATTCATGATTTAAACACGGATCAATTCTCACGATCACTCAGCCGTTTCGCTTCCGTTACAATACACCATGCGCCTGATCATATGCTGATTGGCATTCGCGATGCGCAGCAAACAGCGCAAGGCTTGGTGATGCATCTCACCCGTAGCAGCAGCAGTGCGCCATCGTCCATCACACTGACTGCACGCGACGCGCAAGGATTAGTCACTGGACAAGCAAACGCTGTCTTTGAGGCAGAGGCGCGTGAAACCACTGCACTTTTTAATTTGCCGATAGACATTCGCAACACCATTAAACGCGTCGAGATTACACCGGTTAAAAGCGCGGCTCATGTATGGTTGATGGACGCACGCAATCAGCGCCAACGTGTTGGTTTGATGAGCGGCATCGGGCGTGATGCGGCACAGCCTTTGCTCATGCCAACCCATTATTTAAGCAAAGCGCTTGAAAATATTGCCGATGTGCGCGTTGAACATGGCGCTATTGCGGATGCGGTGGATAATTTACTCAATGCCCGCGTGCGTATCATCATGATGGCAGATGTGGGTACACTTGATGACAAGACTCAAGCGCGTCTGAATGATTTTTTGCGTGAAGGAGGTGTCCTCATTCGCTTTGCGGGGCAACGCCTTGCTTATGCGCCTGATACTTTAACGCCTGTGCGCTTGCGACGTGGTGGGCGTCAATTTGGTGGGGCACTGTCATGGGATCAACCTAAATCGCTTGCTCCTTTTCCTGTGAATAGTCCTTTTGTAGCCTTCCTTATTCCCTCTGATGTGACAGTGTCGCGTCAATTAATGGCAGAGCCTTCCCTTGATTTGAATACAAAAACGTGGGCGGCACTTAATGACGGTACGCCGATTGTAACTGCTGAAACACGGGGTGAAGGACGCCTTGTTCTGTTTCATATGACGGCTGATCCTGCATGGTCAAATCTGCCGCTCTCAAAGCTTTTCATTGATATGCTTCAAGCAATTGTCACGCTTGCTCCTACGCCTGAACACATTGAGGCAAGCACGCCCTCAACCGACATACGCATAGAGCTTCCCACACTTCCCCTAGTTCAAAGTCTTGATGGCTTTGGTCAGCTTTTAGCATCCCCACCAGCATCAAAGGATATAAAACCGCTTCCCATCACATTTATTCAGCGCGCGAGCATGGCGCATCCTGCGGGATGGTACGGGGAAGCGCGTACAGGAGGCACGTCACAGCGTGCCATCAATGTTATGAGTAGCGCAGATTATTTCGTTCCCGTTATTATTTCGCATCCGAATATCCGTTTTCATGCCCTTGATGTGATGAGCCGCCTTGATTTGCGCGGATTTTTCCTGATGATGCTCATTATGCTGATGGCTCTTGATACTGTGATCACCCTCTTTTTAGGGGGGCATTTAAAACGCTCTCGCTTAAAAACCGCATTGACGCGTGCTGCACTTATCCTTGTGATTGCTTCTAGCGCATTGGTAACACATGGAGCTTTGAGCACGCTTGACGCACAGCAAGTTACGGCTCCCCTACCCGCAAGTGCACGCCTTGAATCAGCACTCAGCTTCCGTTTGGCTTACGTTATCACGGGGGATGTAACGATTGATCGCACGAGCTTAGCGGGTCTTAATGGATTAAGCGCAGTCTTGCGTGAGCGCACATCGGTAGAGCCCACAGAGCCGATTGGAATTAATCTTGAAAAGGATGAATTGAGCTTTTACCCGCTGCTTTATTGGCCGATGACACCCAATCGTCCATTGCCTTCACAAAATGCGATACGTCGGCTTGATGCTTATATGAAAAATGGCGGAACGGTGCTGTTTGATACGAAAGATGCGAATACGCTTTCTGTGACAGGGAATGCGAGTGCTCCCACACCTGCGACGCTTTATCTGCGACAGATCCTTGCAACGCTTGATATTCCCGAGCTTGAGCCTCTCCCGCAAGACCATGTGCTGACCCGTGCCTTTTATCTGCTGGAGGATCTGGCAGGGCGTTATGGAACAGGGCGTACTTGGACCGAGCGCTTGCCTCCTCTTGATGAAACGGGTCAGAGGATGCCTGCGCGGGGGGGAGATGGTATTTCGCCGCTCATTATCACAAGCAATGATTGGGCGAGTGCGTGGGCAGTTGGCTCGCGTGGAGAGCCACTTTTCGCGATTGTTGGCGGCACAGAGCGTCAGAGAGAAATGGCTTATCGTGCGGGGGTCAACCTTGTCATGTATGCACTAACAGGCAATTATAAAGCTGATCAAGTGCATGTTGCGCCGCTTCTTGAACGTTTGGGGCAGTGATCGGCATGACTTTTTTCAACAATTTCACCATTCACTTTGCGCCCCTTATGACAGGGTGGATACTTTACAGCTTGCTTATGCTGCTTGCGGCGAGTGCAGTGCTAAGCCTTATTTTGATGCGGACACGCGGCGTGATGCGCACGGCGATCCTTGGTCTGATTGCATTGGCTTTACTCAATCCTGTGGTGGAGCATGTTCAGCGCGAGCCGCTTAAAGATATTGTTGTTGTGCTGAGTGATGAGAGTGGTTCTCAAACGCTTGATAATCGCCTGATACAGACCCGAACCGCCCGTGATGATCTGATGCGTCAACTTGCACAATGGCCTGATATTGAGATCAGGGAGCGTACGTTTAGCCCCTCTCCCCATGCAGAGGGAACTGCGCTTATCAGCGCGATGCAGCAAACACTCAATGATTTGCCTGTTGAGCGTCTTGCTGGTGTCCTCATGATCACCGACGGGATTATTCACGATGTTCCTGTTGCCAATGCTTTTACGCCTCTTAAAGCACCATTGCACGTTTTGCTCACAGGAAAAAGCAATGAGAAAGATCGTTTGCTGCGTGTTTTAGAAGCTCCCCGTTTTGGCCTTGTGGGCAAAGAATCTAGTATCCGCGTGCGTCTTGATGAAACGGGCGGTAATGGGCAAAATGCAGAGTTGACGATCCGTGTTGATGGTATCATTAAACGGCGCGCGCGACTTCAGGCTGGTGTGCCGATTACGCTCAATGTCACGCTTGAACATGCAGGCGCGAATATTGTGGAGCTTGATCTTTCACCGCTTGAAGGGGAGCTGACGCTTCTCAACAATAAGGCTGTGGTCAGCATTGAGGGCGTGCGCGATAAACTTAAAGTTTTACTGGTTTCAGGAGAGCCTCATGCGGGTGAGCGCACGTGGCGGAACTTACTCAAATCTGATCCAAATGTGGATCTTGTGCATTTTACGATTTTGCGCCCCCCTGAAAAACAGGATAACATCCCCATCAATGAGCTTGCGTTGATCGCGTTCCCCACGCGTGAGCTGTTTCAGGTCAAGATCAATGAATTTGACCTGATTATTCTTGATCGCTATGCCAATCAAAGCATTCTGCCCATTCCTTATTATGAAAATATCGCCCGTTTCGTGATGGAAGGGGGGGCATTACTTGTTGCATCAGGGCCTGAATTTGCAGGATCAAGCAGTTTAGCGACAACTCCGCTTGTGCATGTTCTGCCGGCATCCGCCAACGGCCAAGTGTTTGAGCAAGCCTTTAAACCGCGCATCACGACGCTTGGCACGCGTCACCCTGTCACGCGCGATCTTATTCCTGATGCGCACATGTCATCGCCACAATGGGGGGAATGGGGACGCATTTTAGGCACATCACGCGTGCGCGGAATGACGATCATGAGTGATGGCCAAGAACGACCTCTCCTCGTGCTGGCGCATGAGGGCAAGGGTCGTGTGGGACTGCTGTTGTCCGATCATGCTTGGCTATGGGCACGCGGATTTCAAGAAGGTGGACCTCATGCTGATCTACTACGTCGGCTAAGCCATTGGCTCATGAAAGAGCCTGATCTATACGAAGAAGCGCTGCGCGCGACTTCGCGTGATGGGCAGATCATTGTCACACGTCAGAGCATGGGTGAGCGTGTATCTCCTGCCCGTGTCACATTTCCCGATGGTTCAGAGCGCACTGTGACACTTGAACCCGCACGTGCGGGTTTGTGGCAGACAACATTTGATGCGCCGCAAACAGGGCTTGTTAAAATTACGCAAGATCAACTCAACGCCCTTGTTGGTGTTGGCACGCTCAATGCCCGTGAATATCAAGATGTGATCCGCACAGATCGTTTGCTGCGTCCCCTTGTTGAGCTTACGGGGGGCACGATCCGTCCTTTATCCGAGCGCGGGGATGATCTTAGTCTGCCACGCCTTGTACGTGGTGATGTGAGCACATCAGACACCATCGCGCTACGCCCTTTGAGCAGTTCACGCATCACGGGGGTGAGTCTTATTCCGCTTATTATGGGGCTCATCGGCTTTTTAACGCTGATTGTGCCGTTGATTGGCATGTGGCTTTATGAAGGACGCTCAACGCGGCAAAGCCAACGTGGTTAGGCAACGCGCTGACCGTGTTCATCAATCAACAACGCACCATCTTCCTTATAGAAAGGGCCTTGAGGAAGCTGATCCAGCAGATCAATCACAGCCTCACTGGGGCGGCAAAGCTTTACACCCTTTGGCGTGGTGACAAACGGGCGATTGACGAGCACAGGGTAAAGGCACATCGCTTCAAGTAGCGCATCTTCACTGATGCCTGCCTCAAGCAGACCAAGCTCACGAGCCGGTGATTTGGTCTCGCGCAATGCCTCACGCGCCGTCACGTTCGCGTTCTCAAACAGATTAATCAGTTGCTCACGTGTCCATCCTGTCTCAAGATAGTGGATGACATCAGGCGCATATCCCGCCGCTTCAATCAACGCAAGAACATTGCGCGATGTGCCACACTCTGGATTATGATAAATGGTGATGGGAAATGGCTGTGTCATCTTGTCATCCCCCCGACACAATTTTTTCAGCGACGCGGGTCATATAGCTTGCCATGGCATCGCCCATATACGGAAGCATCAGCATCAGCGTGGCAAAGACTGCGAGAATTTTAGGCACGAAAATCAAGGTTTGTTCCTGAATTTGTGTGAGCGCTTGGATCAGTGAGACAATCAGACCGACAAACAGCGCAACCAACATGACAGGTGCACCAACTTTTAAAAAGGTGATGATGCCGTCTCGTCCCACATCAAGTATCATCGCGGCATTCATAAGAGACCTTTTTCCGTTAAATATCCGAGCGTATCATTTTTGTGCTTAACAGTGTTAGCATCGCGGCTTTAGCACGTCTTTTCAAGCGCTTCGCAACTTAAACCTGCATTCTGAGCACTTCTTCATATGCGGCAATGGCACGGTTGCGAATTTCAGACATGGTTTGAATAAGGGTTTCTGCTTTCGTCACGGCTGTAACAACATTGACGAGATTAGCTTCCCCGCGTGCCGCGGCTGTCATTTGAGCATCAGCTTGTGCACCGCTTGAAACGACCGTTTTAATCGCTTGATCGACTAATCCTGAAAAGTTGGGTTTAGGGGCTTGTGTCGTCTCTAAACCAAGACCCATAGCCACTTTATTGGTGCCTTTGCCGGCATCTTTAACGTTTATGCCTTGCGCGGCATTATAGGCATTAGCGGCATAAGATGAAGCAACCATATCACGCTCTCAAAATATCAATTGTGCGTGCAATCATGCGCCGCGTTGCGGTGACAATATTCAAATTCGCCTCATAAGAGCGTTGTGCTTCCCGTAAATCCATTGTCTCAATGAGTGAATTGACATTTGGCAACCGCACCATGCCGTTTTGATCAGCGGCGGGATGTCCGGGTTCAAAGCGTGTGCGAAAAGGGGATTGATCTTTGCTGACACGCCCCAAAGCAACAGATTCTGCTCCGATTTCACGGTCAAACATGCGTTTGAATGTCGTGACTTTACGGCGGTATGGCTCACCGCCAGGACGTGCTGCCGTCGAGCTTTCATTGGCGATGTTTTCCGAAATCACCTTCATGCGCCCTGACTGCGCTTTCATGCCAGATGATGCGATACCGAGTGTTTTAAACAGATCCATACGTCACCTCGTCATTTTAAGATGTGCGCCCAAGGGCGAGGCGAAAGAGTTGTAAGCTTTTTTGGTAAAGCCCCGAAGCAATCTGATAATCCAACTGTGTTTCACCCATTTTGCGCATCTCATCTTCAAGTACGACAGCATTGCCGCTTGGACGCGTTTCAAAAAGCGTACCTTTTTCTGTGTCTAAGCCATTGGCGCTATTTAACGAGAGATGGGAAGCGTTGGTGAGGGAAACGCCTTCAAAGGCAACACCTGACTTTTTGTTGTCGGGAGCCTTCACATCCAGTGGTTTGTAACCAGGCAAATCAGCATGTGCGACATTTTTGGCAAGTTGTGATTGACGTGCGTGGCCATATTGCATGCGCTGTGTCAGCAGGCCAAGAAGCGGAACATCTGTAATCGCCATGACATTTTGACCTAACTTTCAAAAGTGAATAGGTAAAATATGCCGTATGTATGGTTAAGGAAGCGTGAAGATTAACCTCATGGCAACCATACCCGCAAGCAATGCCAACAGCGATAACATGACGGATGCCATAACATAAACCACCATGAGTAACGTCTCCTCCCGTTGCCAGAGCGCGATACTGTCAAGAGAAAACGCGGAAAATGTGGTAAAGCCACCCAAAATGCCAGTGCCTAAAAAGAGGCGTATTGTTTCATCCGATGGCAGTTGTGTTTTCATCATCAAGGCTTGCGCCAGACATCCCATCAACAATGATCCGATGACGTTGACAATCAGTGTCGCCCATGGAAACGCCATGCCCCCTATCACAGTTGCCGTCATATTTACGCCATAGCGCAAGACACCGCCTAAACCTGCGCCAAGAAAAACAATGAGGGCGTGAAATGCATTCATATTAAGATGCTGATTTGCGATAAGTGGCACGCGCCATGTCTTGAATATCAACTGAGAGCTGCTCAATGGGTTGGTGATATTGACTTTGAAGGGCATCAAACACATTTTGGGTTAGTGCTTGCTTTTGCTCTAACGTTCGCCCTTCAAGCAAATAAATCAGGATATGGACAAAATTACCCTGTGCACCTTTTACGCCGACACGATAATCAGACACAGGGTGAAGGCGTGTTTTCACATCGTTCGCGTTAAAAAGACCGCTCGCGATCATCGTTTGATGTACAATGTCAGGAAGTGAAGAAGCGCCCTCTCCCGCATTAAGATTGACAGAATGTTCAATGATAGCGTGAGGCATAAGATGTCATCCTTCTGTTTATTGATCGCGCTTGTGCCGTAATTTATCCCACCATTCCAGTCGTTTTTTTATATCACGTTCAAAACCGCGTTCAGGTGGTTCATAAAATGTTTGGCGACCTAATTGCTCAGGCCAATAATTTTGTCCTGAAAATGCGTCTGGTTCATCATGATCATAGCGATACCCATCCCCATAGCCTTCATCTTTCATCAGGCGTGTGGGAGCATTGAGAATGGTTTTAGGGGGCGTAAGAGAGCCGTGGCTCGAAGCGATCTTTTGTGCTGCTTTAAATGCTTTATAAGCGGCGTTGGATTTTGGTGCTGTGGCAAGATAAATCACACACGTCGCAAGCGCAAGTTCTCCCTCTGGTGAGCCAAGCTGTTCATAGGTTTGCGCACATGCTCGTGCATGGATAAGCGCTTGAGGATCAGCCAAACCAATATCTTCTACAGCCATACGCACCAAGCGACGCGCAAGAAAGCGCGGGTCTTCTCCGCCATCAAGCATACGTGCAAAATAATAGAGTGCTGCATCAGGATCAGAGCCACGTATGCACTTATGCAGCGCCGAAATCAGATTGTAATGTCCTTCAGCGCTTTTATCATATTGGGGTGCACGGCGCTGAACAAGCTGCATGAGTGTCGCGCGATCAAGTGATTGATCAGCTGTATCACCCTTTATACGCATAATATCCTCAACGAGGGTCAGCAACGCGCGACCATCACCATCAGCCATTCCAATGAGTGCGTGCCGCGCTTCCTGTGTGAGCGGTAGGGCGCGTTCAAGGCTCTGCTCAGCGCGCAACAGCAGCTTTTCAAGCGCGTCTTCATCAAGCGCTGATAATGTGAGGACGCGTGCACGCGATAACAACGCTGGTGAGAGTGCGAATGAGGGATTTTCCGTGGTTGCTCCGATGAGTGTGATCAACCCTTCTTCCATAACGGGTAAAAACGCATCAAGCTGCGTGCGATTAAAGCGGTGGATTTCATCGACAAAAAGCAGTGTATTTTTGCCCTGTTCGCGGTTTATGCGCGCTTGCTCGAACTGCTTTTTAAGATCAGCAACGCCTGAAAAAATCGCAGAGATTGCTTCAAAAACATGTGTTTGTGTGACCTCTTGTGCAATGAGGCGTGCGAGTGTTGTTTTCCCTGATCCAGGCGGGCCCCATAAAATGAGCGAGCCTATGCTTTTTGTCGCCATCAGGCGTGTCAGCGTTCCCTGCTCCCCTAAAAGGTGCGGCTGACCCACCACATCAGCAAGCACCTTCGGACGTAAACGATCCGCAAGCGGGCGTATGGCTGAAGGTTCAGAATGAGAAAAAAGTGATGGCATCATCCGTATTGTAGCACATCTTAACGCGACGAAAATGCCCCTCTTTACATCAACGCAATCAAATGGGGGATGAGGGGCTCATCAGCAGGGGGCATCGGGTAATCGCGAAGCTTATTGGGCTTAACCCATGCCAGTGTCTGCCCTTCTTGGGGTATTGGTGTGCCCTCCCACCGCCGACACACATAAAGCGGCATAATAAGATGAAAATCCTCATAGGCATGGCTGGCAAATGTTAGTGGCGCAAGGCACGCTGATTGCACTGTGATGCCAAGCTCTTCGTGAAGTTCGCGCACAAGCGCTTCTTCAGGGCGCTCATGAGGCTCTAATTTTCCACCCGGAAACTCCCATAATCCAGCCAGGCTTTTGCCTTGAGGACGCTGTGCAATGAGAACGCGGCCATCTGCATCAATCAGGGCGACTGCAACAACAAGTAGATTAAAAAAGTTAACTCTATCCATAAAGTATATAATCTCAATGTTTATATTATAATTTTATCCACAATCGTTTATGCTTGTTATTAATAAGCACAATAATCAAAAAAATGGAGAGAGCAATGTCTAGTGGGTCAATTTCAAGGGACGATTATAACCAACAACGTCAAGCCCTCGGCCAACAGATTGATGATCTCAATACACAATTTAGAGCAGGCGTGGTTTTATCTGATGGGGGAAAAGTAACAATCGAGCCCATTCAACACAATGACGGCAATATCCCTGAAATTCATTCCATGCTTTACCAAATACCTAATCTCACGAATAATGATCGTGTTTCAGCAACTATTCGCGGTGAGGAAGAGCGGCTTCTTGGATTTTCAATGTATGGGAATAATCCTTTACCATCTACCTTGAAAGATAAAGCTCGAGAGATCGTTTTAGAAGATCAACGCCTTGATGAAATCGCCGCACAAAATCATTGGAATTAGGCTTAGAGCGTTTCCCTGTTAAACTTTATCCTCATGATTGTGTTATAACCCTTACTCGAAAACAGGAGGGTTTTACGCATGACAGTTTTAGTAACGGGTGGGGCTGGTTATATTGGCGCACACATGGTTTTGGCGCTGCTTGATCAGGGTGAAAAGGTTGTTGTGCTTGATAATCTTTCCACGGGATTCTGGTGGGCGTTGCCTCAAGAAGTGCCGCTTGTGGTGGGCGATATGGGCGATGCTGATCTTGTTGCGGCAACGATACGCAACCACAACATAACAGCGATTGCGCATTTTGCGGCGAAAATCGTCGTCCCTGAATCGGTTGCTGATCCGCTTGGATATTATCTCAATAACACCGCAAAAACGCGCGCTCTCATTGAAACAGCCGTCAAAAACGGTGTGGAACAATTTATCTTCTCATCCACGGCGGCGGTTTATGGCGAGCCTGAAACGATGCCCGTTTCAGAAAATATTCCGCTTAATCCGATGTCGCCTTATGGCCGCTCAAAACTTATGTCTGAGTGGATGCTGCAAGACACCGCCAAAGCCCATAATTTGCGCTATGTCATCTTGCGTTATTTTAATGTGGCGGGTGCTGATCCAAAGGGACGGGCAGGACAATCGACCTTAAACGCCACGCATCTGATTAAAGTGGCGTGCCAGACGGCTCTCGGACATCGCTCGCAGATGGATGTGTATGGCACGGATTATCCCACACCAGATGGGACATGTCTTCGCGATTATATTCAGGTCTCTGATCTGGCGAATGCCCATTGCAAAGCCCTTGATCATTTACGGACGGGGGGTGAAAGCCTAACGCTTAACTGCGGCTATGGCACAGGTTATTCCGTGAAACAGGTTATTGATGTTGTTAAAGAGGTGTCGGGTGTTGATTTCAATGTCAACTATGCGCCGCGTCGGGCGGGCGATCCTGCTGCGATTATTGCCAAAGCCGATCTGATCCGTGAAAAGCTTGGCTGGGTTCCGCAACATGATGATCTTAAACAGATTGTGAGCCAAGCGCTGGCATGGGAAGATCATCTTAAAAAGCGGAATGCGGCCTAATAAGCGGCAAAATTTGCCGCATCTTTTAAAGAGCATCCAAAAATGCCTCCCTTCAAGGGAGGTGTTTTTGTTTTAAGTCATTGAAATATAGAATTTTTTATTTGGCATACGCTTTGCTGATTATCTGATCAAACGCCCCAACAAGCGGGAAGTGCGTCAAGATTATTGTGGAGTAAAGCGTATGAGTGTTTTTAATGCGATGCTAACAGCGGTTGCGGGTTTGCGCTCTCAAGCGTTTGCGTTAGTGAATATTTCTGGAAATATTGCCAACTCACAAACCACCGCTTTCAAGCGGGTCGATAATAGTTTCGTAGACCTTGTGCCTGATGCGCCTTTCCGCCGTGAATTTGCGGGATCGGTTGGGGCGTTCTCTCGTGGCACGAATACGCTTCAAGGTGATTTGCAAGCGACAAACGTCAATACTCATATGGCGCTGAATGGACGCGGTTATTTCGTCGTACAAGAGCGTACCGGATATGCCAACAATCAACCTGTTTTTGGTGGCGTGGATTATTACACGCGTCGCGGTGACTTTACGCTTGATAAAGACGGTTATCTCACCAACGGTGCGGGGTATTATCTTAAAGGAACCTCAATTGATCCTACAACTGGGCAGACATCAGGGGGAGGCGGCATTATTCAGGTGTCGAGCGCACCTATTCCAGCACGTCCAACTTCTGAAATTGCTTATGAGGCTAACCTTCCCAGTTACCCAGCAACATCAACGGCTGTCTCGACAACACCGCAATCCGAGTTGATTGATCCTGCTGATTATACCGTCAACCCTTTAACAACGGGAACCAATACGGTTGTTGCGAACGATCAAAACGTGTTTTTAGGGCAATCCATCCCGGGCGGTTCGATCACGGTTTATAATGATGTTGGTGCGCCTGTGAACGTACAAATGCGTTGGGCGAAAGTGTCATCTTCAACATACGGCAACCCCGATGTCTGGAACATGTACTATCTTGAAAACTCAAACGCCACTGGGGTTCAAGTGGCATGGCGTAATATTGGTACGCCCATTACTTTTAACTCATCGGGTCAGATGACATCCGCCCCAACAATTAATATTCCAGCATTGAGCGTGAACGGCACAAGTGTTGGCTCAGTCGATATTGATTTTGGCGCAACAGGTTTAACGCAGTTTGCCGATGCAAATGGACAAGCAAAAACGAGTGTTCTTACGCAGGATGGTTATCCCTCAGGAATGCTTGACAGAATCAGCGTCACCAGTGACGGGCGCATATCGGGCAACTATTCCAACGGCCAAGTGCTATCAATCGCTAGTATTTCGATTGCACAATTTAATGCCGATAATGCTCTTAAACGCAGTGACGGCGGTGTGTACGAGCAAACACTTGAATCTGGAACGCCCTCTTTGAGCGGTTCGGGTATTACAGTTATTGGCGGCTCATTAGAGGGCGCAAATACCGACATCGCGGAAGAGTTCTCAAAAATGATTATCACGCAGCAGGCTTATTCTGCAAACACACGTGTCGTGACAACGGCACAGCAGATGCTCTCTGATGTCATCAATATTGTCCGTTAAGTAGCACGAGGAGTATCATCACATGGCTGGCCTCGGCTCCATCCTCAACACCGCTGTCACGGGGCTTAATGTTGCTCAGAACAGCATTGATGTGGTGGCAGACAATGTCGCCAATGCGGGATCGGTCGGCTATTCACGGCGTACGGTTCTTGCGCTTCAACAGGTTGCAAACGGCGAAACAATTGGTGCTAAGACTGCAGGTGTTCAGCGCACGCTGGATGTGTTGTTGCAAAAACAAGTCCGTCTTGAAACATCAGGCGCAGCTTACACAGACGCTAAAGCGCGCGCTCACACAACACTTGATCAAATGTTTGGTCCTCCGGGCGGTGTTAGCGCACTTGATACAGGTTATAATCGTTTTCAAGGCGCATTACAAAATCTCGTCAATGATCCGTCCTCTTTTACGTTACGTGGACAAGTGATTGAAGATGCAGCGCGTTTGGCGGATCAAATTCGCGGATTGTCCGATACCGTGCAAGATTTACGCCTTGAGGCTGAAACACGTATTGGCAGTGCGGTTGATCAACTCAATGCGCTTATGGGTCAATTGAAAACCATTAATACACAGCTTGGTGGCGGCACTGAGGGACTTCCACCTCCTGCGCTTCTTGATGAGCGGGATCGTATTTTATCGGAAATGTCGCGTTATGTTGATCTGCGTGTCACGGAGCGTGATCGTGGACAGGTGAGTGTTTACACAACAGGTGGCTTGCAACTTTTCGATGCGGGTGGGGCGACAACGCTTAGTTTTGATCGTCGCGGGGTTATGACCCCTGAGTCAATTTACACAACTGATGCAGCAACGCGCAGTGTGGGTACTATTACTGCAACAGACTCAAACGGAGGGAGTCTGGATCTGATCGCCAATAATATGATCCGCTCAGGGGAACTTGCAGCCTATATTGAATTAAGAGATCGCACATTAGTTGAAGCGCAAACGCAGCTGGATGAATTAGCGGGGAATCTTGCACGGGCACTCTCTGATCGTCAGGTGACAGGTGTCGCCGCAACGGTTGGGCCTGCATCAGGATTTGATGTTGATCTCACAGGGTTAGAACAAGGCAATGAGATTGTAATCTCTTCAACGCTAACTCCTTCTGGGACGGTGCAAACATATGTCATCAAGCGTGTCGATGATGCATCACAGCTTCCACTTCCTGCATCGGCTTCACCTTACCCCAATGCTACTGTGATTGGGGTCAATTTCTCTGGCGGCGTTGGCGCTGCTGTTGTCCAAATTCAGGCCGGACTTGGTGCCAGTTTTGCTGTCTCTAATCCAGCGGGTAACACCTTGCGCATTCTTGATGATGGTGCCGCCGCCACCCGCGATGTCACTGCGGCAACAGCCTTTATTTCAACAACGAGCCTCACATCAGGCGATGTTGAACTTCCAATGTTTGTCGATGGGGGTAATGGCAATGCCCTCTTTACGGGTTCCTTTGAGGGAGGCTCTCAGCAGATTGGTTTTGCACAACGCATCGTTGTTAATCCCGCTTTGAGCGCTGATCGCTCTCGTCTTGTCATTTATAACACGACACCGCCTAATGCGACGCTTCAAGGTGATGCGACGCGTCCCCAAGCATTACTGGATCGGCTGACAACGGCAAATCGTATTTTTTCCGCGCAAGCTGGCATTGGTGGCCTGACAACCGCTTATCAGTCTTCGGTTTCTGATTTCGTGCGCCGCATTGTGGAAACGCAAGGTGCAGCCAGTGAAAATGCTTCGCGCCTTAATGAAGGTCAAAAGACTGTCCTCTCTGTGCTTGAAACCAAGTTTTCAGACAGTGCAGGGGTAAATGTTGATCAGGAAATGGCACAGCTTATTCAGCTTCAAGCAGCCTATTCCGCCAATGCACGCGTGATTTCCGCAGCTAAAGAGCTGATGGATACGTTGCTGCGTGCCATTTAGTGATGTGAGGTTTCATCATGACCATTAATCCCCTCATTCCCGGATTTCAGGAAGCTCGGCGCAACGGTGATCTGTTTACGCAGATGCGCACTTCACTCAACAATTTACAACGGCAGATGGCTTCGGGCAAACGTGCTGATACCTTTGGCGGCTTAGGGTTTGATCGACGGGTAAGCCTTGATTTTAGAGCCCGCATCTCAACGGTTCAAACCTTTGAAACAGTTATAACCGATGCACGCCTACGATTGAATATGCTCAATCAGGGTACGGAAAATCTTGCCAAAATGGCGCTCGATGCAAAAAATGATGCTGGTTCTTCAGGTTATTTACCCGGCGTAAACGGAAAAACACCTGGACAAACCTTGACCGATGAAAAAGTCAAAATCGCCATTGATTTTTTTAACACGCAAGTGGGGGGGCGTTATCTGTTTTCAGGGCGCGCAGCCGATGTTAAACCTGTCGTTGATTATAATCTCATGATGAATGGTGATGGTGCGCGCGCTGGTGTTCTTCAACTCATTAATGAGCGGCGTCAAGCAGATGTGGGCGCAAGTGGGCTTGGACGCACTGTTGTGGGCGGAGCAGGTGCGAATGCCAGCGTAACTGAAGAAGCCGCCAATCTGCCTTATGGTTTTAATATTTCGGGGGGGGGCACCAATAACACTAATATTACCGCCACGTATAACGCTGGGCCACCTGCTGATATTGCCTTTAACATTGCCGCGCTTCCCGTTGAGGGTGATCAAGTGAGCGTGAACCTGACATTGCCTGATGGAACAGTTGAAACGCTCACTTTAAGTGCACGCACCACCGTTGCAGGGGGATTTTCACCCAAGGACTTCCAGATTGCAGGCACAACCGCTGCAACAGGGGCAAATTTGCGCAGCGCGCTGACCGCAGCGCTTCAGGAAAAAGCAGGATCGGCGTTATCGGCTTCATCCGCTCTTGTTGCTGCTGGTGATTTTTTTGCAGGTACACCCACCAACCCACCACTGCGGGTTCCTGGCCCTCCCTTTAATACAGCTACACTTCCTCCCGCAGCAGGAACAACAGCAAACACAGTTGTCTGGTATCAGGGAGATCACACGTCCGCCTCTGCTCGCCAAACCGCTTCTGTTAAAGTTGGTGAAACACAAACCGTTGCGATCGGTGCACAAGCCAATGAAGCGGCTTTCCAAACATACATGACACAGCTTGTCGCGTTTTCTGCAGATACGTTTCTAACGTCTGATCCATACGCACAATCGCGCTACAGTGCTTATTCGACACGACTACGTGTGAATTTATCCGATACAGGCGTCAATGCAATCAAAGATATCAATATTGAATTTGGTCAGGCCAGTAGTGCAATAAATTCCGCAAGCGAGCGTCAAAGTGCACAAAGAAATCTGCTTCAAGAAGCGCTTGCAGACGTTGAAGATGCCAATATTGAGGAAGTTGCTGCTTCAATTCTCGCACTTCAGACACGTCTGCAAGCGACCTATCAAACGACATCTATCATTTCACAGCTCTCATTGACCAATTTCCTGTAAGGTTCTTAGGCTCAATTCAATGACGGGTTATCATTGATATCTTGAAAAGTTAATCAACATCCTTCAAAGACACATCATGCCTACGTTGTTTCGCTTTCTTGCCGCTGTTCTTGCTTTAGGTGGAATCATCTTCGGCCTTGGCCTTGTGCTGACTGCAAGTGTTGAGCCTGAGCCACGCGAGATCAGTGTGGCGATTCCGCCGACACGTCTTTTAAAATAGGCATCATGTAAAATAATTCTTACCACAGACTTGTAGAACAGAGATGGAACGATTAATATGTTCATGATTTGTTTTATCGAATCAGGCCTTCACTGAATACATTCAATCAAATAGTGCGTTTGGTTTTATCACTCACGTGACAGGGCACATGCGATTGCGTGTCGCCAGGCGCAATGCCGTTTGCATCGTTTTGAATGCTGATGATACCGTTTATTTAAGGGGGAATAGAATGCTCACACGAAAACAAAGCGATTTACTGCGCTTTATCCATGAGCGTTTGCGCGAAGCGGGCGTTCCTCCATCGTTTGATGAAATGAAAGAAGCTCTTGATTTGAAATCAAAATCTGGTGTTCATCGGCTTATTCTTGCGCTTGAGGAGCGTGGCTTCATTCGTCGTTTACCTAATCGCGCGCGCGCACTTGAAGTGTTGAAGATGCCTGAAGCTGCTGCGGGTGGGGGACGCAGTAAATTTCAACCCAGTGTTGTTGAAGGCAGCTTAGGACGTCGGCGTTCATCACGTGACGAAACAAACGATCGTGATGAAGGGACACATGACACTGTTCTTATCCCGGTGATGGGGCGTATTGCGGCTGGCACGCCTATCACAGCCTTGCAGACACGGCTTGAAAGCGTTGCGTTTCCCGCCTCGTTTATCAGCAAGGGAGAGCATTACGCATTACAAGTGCGCGGTGATTCTATGATGGATGCGGGTATTTTAGACGGCGATACCGTGATCATTCGCAAGCAAGATACCGCTGACACGGGTGATATTATTGTTGCTCTTATCGATGATGCAGAAGCAACGCTTAAACGCTTTCGCCGTCGTGGTTCATCTATTGCGCTTGAGGCGGCTAATCCTGCTTATGAAACACGGCTTCTAGGGCCTGACCGTGTTAAAATCCAAGGTAAAATGATCAGTCTTTTTCGTCGTTATGGCGTTTAGCCGTCTGTTTTATGCAGTCTTTATAGCCTTTTAAATGCATAAAAAGTGATCAAAGGCTTTTTTATTAAGTCTATACCAACGATTTTATGAAACTCTTGAGCCTAAATCGTTTGGTATGTTTATATGACTTCGGAGTCTCAAAAAACAATGCGTGTTCTGATTTCTGATTCGTCTGACAAGTCAGCGGATCAGATTGTGCAGGCGCTTGCCCCTTGGAAAGGTGGGTTGACATGGATAAACGCCACAACAGGCGAAGAGACATATGACTTTTTGGTTAACCAAAATCCTGATATCGCTTTTGTTGATGTCACAAACCTGAATGGCATTTCAGGACCCGAAGCGGTTGCACGCGCACGCAAACAAGGGAACAAGTCCCTCATTATTTTGATGTCTCCGCTTGTGATGCCGCAGTGGGTCGCGCTTGCCACCGAGCTTGGCGCTTATGAATTTTTACGTAAGCCCCTTAATCCAGCCGATTTAGAAAGCTTGGTTAAATGTCATCTCAAAATGTGTGAGCGCACGCACGTCTTGCTTGTTGAACCTGCGCCCACGGCAAGACAAATTCTTAGACGTATGCTCACTGAGTCTCGTTTTGATATTGAGGTTGAAGAAACTGATAATGGCTCGCACGCCATGAAAATTTTGGCACTATCCAATTATAATCTTGGTTTTGTCGATATGCATTTGCCGGGTATGGGTGGCCTTGAAGTCGCTTGTCAGATGCAGGTGCGCTGTCCTAATCTAGCTGTGGTTCTTATGTCAGGCCAAAAAAATACGTCTCTTGCGTCAATGGCAGAGAAATTTGGTATTGGGTTTTATCTCAACAAACCATTTTTCAATCTTGATCTTGATCTTGTTTTGCATAACGCCTTAAAATTAAGACGCACCTATCTACAAAATGCTTTAGTGCGTCAACAAATTTTGAAAAAAGAGAATGCTGAAAAACAAGCCTTGCTTGCGAGCCAAAGCACAGCATAACTGATCATGATTTAAGCTGAGCGTTCACTCAAATTCACATTTTACGATGACGCTTTGACGATCACGTGTAAGCCGCTATTGTCCCTTCATAGTTGATCTTCTGACAGGACGTAAGTTGGTGGCAAATCGTCAGTTTCCGCAACAATGTGACGTGCTTATTCCTGTCGCGATTGATCAAGCTTACACGTATCGCGTCCCTGATACGTTGAATGTCGTTGAAGGTGCCTATGTCCGTGTGCCTTTGGGCACGCGTGAAGTCATTGGTGTTGTCTGGAATACTGGAGGCCAAACAGAGCGCACCAACGCCCGTCTTAAAGACATCAAACATGTTTTACCTGTCCCCCCTTTGAAAAAAACTTTTCGTACATTTATTGATCGCGTTGCGGATTACACCCTCGCGCCGCATGGCAATGTACTTGCGCTTGTTGTGCGTCCGCCGGATGAGGAACGTCCTGTTCAAGCACGTATAGGTGTTCGTGCAACACATTTAATCCCTCAACGCATGACCCCCGCACGACAAAAAGTGCTCTCAATTCTTCAAAATCATTCCGCTATAAGCAAGACGACGCTTGCTCATGATGCTGGCGTATCCGTTAGTGTAATTAATGGGTTGATTGATGAAGGCGTCCTTGAGACGATTGCGTGTCCTGTTGAGCCATTGGTGCGCGCGCTTGACGCTGATTATTCAACCCCTGAACTCTCTCCTGATCAAAGAGAAGCCGCTCATAGACTGTGCCAGTCAGTTAAGAGCTATAAATTTAGTGTCACCCTTTTAGAAGGAGTTACAGGCTCAGGAAAAACCGAAACCTATTGTGAAGCTATCGCACAAACTTTGCGTCAAGGGCGGCAGGTGCTTGTTCTCATGCCCGAGATTGCACTGACAACGCCATTTATTAGTCGGTTTGCTGTACGTTTTGGCGCGAACCCTGCGCTTTGGCATTCGGGCTTAAGTGAGCGTCAGCGGCAGGCATTTGCAAGCGCGATTGGTGCCGGAGACGCCTCTGTCGTTATTGGGGCACGCTCTGCGCTTTTTTTGCCTTTTCCCAATTTAGGGTTGATCATTGTCGATGAAGAACACGAAAGCGCCTACAAGCAAGAAGACGGTGTGCTTTACCATGCGCGCGATATGGCTGTGATGCGTGCCCATATTGAACAGATACCCGTTATTCTGGCCTCTGCGACACCTTCACTTGAAACACAAGTCAATGTTATTAAAGGAAAATATAACAAAGTCACACTGCCAAATCGTTTTGGCGCAAGCGTGATGCCTGATATTCATCTGATTGATTTGCGCGCCCATCCCCTGCCCGCAAATCACTGGATTTCAGCGCCGTTAAAAGAGGCCATAACAGACACGCTTCATCGCAAAGAGCAGGCGTTGTTATTTTTAAACCGACGCGGCTATGCGCCTTTAACAGTTTGCCGCGCGTGTGGACACCGCTATCAATGTTCGCAGTGTTCGGCATGGCTGGTGGATCATCGTGCCCGTCGTGCGCTGATGTGTCATCAATGTGGGCATACCGAGCAGCGTCCGCAGGCCTGCACCGAATGTGGCACGGTTGATGCACTGATCTCGTGTGGCCCAGGGGTTGAGCGTTTGGCTGAGGAAGCTCAGGCGCATTTTCCTCAAGCCCGCACACTGGTACTCTCAAGCGATATTGCGGGTGGGCAAGCACGTCTTCAGCGTGAACTTGATGCTGTGACGCGTGGTGATGTCGATTTGATTATTGGCACACAACTTGTCGCGAAGGGTCACCATTTTCCACATATCACCTGTGTCGGGGTTGTTGATGCGGATGTGGGATTGATGAGTGCTGATCCACGGGCGAGTGAGCGCACATTTCAAATGCTACAACAGGTTACGGGACGGGCAGGGCGCGGGGATAAAGCGGGACGGGCGTATATTCAAACTTATCAACCGCATCACCCGCTTATGTCAGCGTTGGTGCAAAATGATGTCGCCCTGTTTTATGAGCAAGAAATAACAAGCCGTGAAAACGCGGCATTGCCGCCTTTTGGACGCTTGGCGGGTGTGATTATTTCAGGCACGGATCAACGCGCCACAGAACACTTTGCGCGGCAGTTTGCACTTGCTGCTCCGCGTATTGCGGGTGTGATACTCTTGGGGCCTGCCGAAGCGCCCATAACCCTCATTCGAGGGCGTTATCGGTTTCGGCTGCTTGTGAAAACACCGCGACTTTTTCCTTTGCAAAGTATGATGCGTGATTGGCTTAAATGCGCACCGCGTCCTCACGGTCATATCAAAATCACCGTTGATATTGATCCTTACAGCTTCATGTAACTTCTAAAACTTTGCACAGATGTGAAGTTTTAAGAACATGCATTTTATAATCACTCAAGTGCTTGTTTTATTTTATATTTTATCTCTCAATATTTCATTTTTCTTCCTGCTTATTTCTCCCCTTTTTCCTCTCACAAGTCTCTGGAAGAGCGCTTAATGATCCTTTTTCAAGGGATTATCTGACGCCTCCCAGAGCTTTGCGAAAAGTTTAAAACATCTTTTCGCCGCGGCTTGATTGTTACTCTTCTTTTTTGTGTCGACACATGTTGTTACGCAAAACCGGTATCCATTTTTGCGTAACATGCATTGTCAGCATTTTTTCCCGTCACTTTTTGAAGGGGTCGTCATCAATGCGTTGTCAGTGCATTCATGATGAGGGGCGACATGGCCATGTCACAATAAGAATAACAGTGCTTGAAAGAGCGGGGATAACTTTTTTAGCTGACTAAAAGTCATTCTCGGCGAGCCTTGGCCTTACTATCTACCTCTTTGCGCGCTTACATTCTCTTCAAAAAATTCCCCTCACGAATCTGCTTGCATGTTTTAAAAAGAGTCCTTAGGAGTCGCAGCTCTTAACGTGAGGTGCCCCTGTTCAGCAAACAGGGGTGAAACGGGAAGCGGGTGAAAATCCCGCGCTGCCCCCGCAACTGTAAGCAGGGAGCGACGATCACAAACCACTGAGGATGCATTGGCATCTTTGGGAAGGGTGATTATTCGCGCTGATCTGTGAGCCAGGAGACCGGCCTGACGTTCCACATCCAACGCCTGCCGGTGGGGCAGGAAAGGGAACGATCATGTTGTTATCCGCGACGCGTGTGCGCACGCATACTTGCGCACGTCCTCCTTTATTATCTGCTTTTTTGGTCTCTTCAAGTGTTCTAGCACTATTTTCTGGCAGTTTGACACCTGCCTATGCGCAAAATGCGCCAACGCAACCTTACATTATTCCTGACATTGTTGTGACGCCCACACGCACGCCGCAAGCCG
The DNA here is from genome assembly GCA_044356745.1 of Beijerinckiaceae bacterium. Taxonomy (GTDB): domain Bacteria; phylum Pseudomonadota; class Alphaproteobacteria; order Rhizobiales; family Beijerinckiaceae; genus JBIKVP01. The sequence continues at coordinate 24,368 of JBIKVP010000019.1, forward strand.
TCTCTAAAGCTGGTTCAGCGATTACAGTACTTGATGAAGAGGACATTGCGAAAGCCTCACCCGGTACACTCAATGATCTGTTCCGGCAAGTGCCGGGTGTATCGTTGACGCAAACAGGGGGACCTGGAGGAGCGCAGACATTGCGCCTTCGTGGTATGGATGCACGCCATACACTTGTGCTCATTGATGGCATTCGCGTTAATGACCCTTCAACACCGACCGGTGAATTTGATTTTTCAAATCTTATTCTCACGGATATTGAACGCATTGAGGTGCTACGCGGGCCCCAATCGGCGCTTTATGGCTCCGATGCGATGGGCGGTGTCATTCACATCGTGACGCTCAAAGGCAAAGGAGCGCCCAAATTTCGTCTGCAAACTGAAGGGGGAAGTTATGGCACAAAAGCGCTTTCAGGCAGTGTGTCAGGTGGGACAGAAACGTTCTCGTATGCTTTTGGTGCGAGCACATTTCACACTGCGGGATTTTCCAGTTATGGGGAACGCATCCGCCGCTTAAAACCGCTTGTGCCATGGGGGTTTGAACCAGACTCACATATCCGCCAAGCGCTGACAGGCAAGGTTCATCTTAAGCTCACCGATCATTGGGGGCTTGAGGTTGGAGGATATGCCGCTTTTAATAAAACGCAGTTTGACTCAGCGTTTGGCGCGTTTCCCGATACACCTTCAACAAGTGAAGCAAACCTCATCAACGGTCATGCACGCTTGAATGGCAACACGTTTGACGGCTTCTGGAAGCATACTCTCACCGTTTATGGTAATCAGACAAAGCGCGATAGCCGCTCCATTTCATACTTTGCCTTTGGCGGCTTTCCTCCGGCTGTATCAGGTACGGATTACGGCTATCGTGGCACACGTGAAGGTGTGGAATATCAAGGCGATCTTCATTTTGGACATTTTGGGATCACCAGCTTTGGCGCAAAAACTGAGCGTGAAAGTCTGCGCGCTGACTCGCAAAATGTGCTCCCAAATGTGGGCTTTAAAGTGCTTGATGATAAAGCACATGTGGTCACGAATGCCGCCTTTGTTCAGCATCAAATCACGGTGTTTGAACGGCTGCATCTGTCACTGGGTGGGCGTGTTGATGATGTGCGTGATGTCGACACATTTCCCACATGGCGCACCACCGCTGCCTACGAGATTTTCGAAACAAACACCAAGCTCAGAGCTAGCGCCGGAACGGGAGCAAAAGCGCCCTCCCTTTATCAACTTTATAGCCGTCTTTATGGCACACCAACGCTAGAGCCTGAAACGTCATTTGGTGTGGATGCGGGGGTAGATCAACTGCTGTTTAACGGTCGTTTGATGGTTTCTGGATCGGTATTTCTCAACCGTTATCGCAATTATATTGATTTTTCGGCCAGTCCGCGCTGTCAGGCCATCCAGTTTTTCGGGTGTTATCAGAATGTCGCGCGTGCGGAAACGTCAGGCTTTGAAGGACAGGTTAAAGCCACGTTGATTGATGACACATTAGAGGTGAAATTTGTTTATACGCACCTTCACGCTGTTGATCGTGTGACGGGCAAGTTACTTGCACGTCGCCCTGAAAATGAAGGACGCATAAGCCTGATGTGGTCACCGATGCCTAACTTAACAATTGAGCCAAGCGTGCTGCTTGTGGGTGATCGCTATTCCAGTCCTCATCAGCAACTGCGTTTACAACCGTATGCGCGGCTTGATGTCAGGGTTGATTATCGCGTCAATGACACCTTAAGCCTTTATGTGCGTGGCGAAAATCTCACCGATGCCAAGTATGAAGAGGTGCGTGATTATGGCACGAGTGGCGCTGCAGTTTATGGCGGTGTGAAAGCCACGTGGTGATATTCATTCTTAAAAGTCATAAGTGAAAGCATTTTGTTTTGTATTAATCACGATCTGTATCTGTATGACCTAGATGAAAATGATGCAGAATACGATGAAATACAGGTGCAATCACAAAGGCTGTTGCGGTAATGATGAGTAATCCTGAAAACAGTGCATATGTGCCCGCAAAAATCTTGCCGCCGTTTGTATTAAGAGGCTGTAGTGGTCCCATGCCCGATAAAATCATTGCGGCATTTGCATAGGCATCAATCAAGTTCATGTTTTCAAAGAACATATAACCTGTAATGCCTATGACTAATCCTACACTCACTAAACCACACGCGATCAGAATAACCGCTAAAAGCCGCCCTAGAAAAACACGATGTGAAACAAGTTTTTGTGAACGTTTTTCAAAAAGTGGAAAATGACGCATATTTGATCCTCATCATATCATGAGCAAAATCACGCCTTATGAAATTGGTGTCAAGAATCATGTGAGATAAGCTTAACTGCGATCTGGGGCGTAAGCTGCGGCCATCGCAGGGCGCTCGGATGCACCGTAATCACGGCGTACGCTCTGATGCACGATTTCATAATTTGATTCATCGCTAAAAAGTGCTTCAAGAATAGCATTGTTAAGGCTATGTCCAGCACAATATCCCCGATATTCACCGATGATGCTTGCGCCTGCTAATGCCAGATCACCTACGGCATCAAGCATTTTGTGACGCACAAATTCATCAGGATAACGTAGACCTTCAGGGTTCACGATTGCTTTTTCGCCAATCGCGACGGTATTATCAAGGGATGCGCCAAGGGCATAACCCGCTTTCCAAAGACGTTCCACATCACGCATAAAGCCAAAGGTGCGGGCGCGTGCAATCTCGCGACGGAAGTAATCAGGGGTCATATCTGCAATGAGCCGCTGACGTCCTACAACAGGGGTATCAAAGTTGATCTCGACATCAAGACGGAAGCCATAATCATAGGGCTTAAGCTCAACATAAGCACCATCATGCGCAACACGCACGGGCTTAAGCACTTTGATAAAACGACGTGGCGCAGCGAGTATTGAGACACCTGCATCATCAAAGGCATCTACAAACAATTCAGAGCTGCCATCAAGAATAGGCATTTCTGAACCATCAATTTCAATAAGGGCGTTATCAATGCCTAAACCCATCAAGGCAGCCATGAGATGCTCAATGGTTGCGACACTGGCTGAATTTTGACACCCCAATACAGTGCATAACGCTGTCGCTGATACACGGTCGTGCGTTGCTTCGATAATCTGCTCGCCACCGTTTGCTAATCCTGTGCGTAAAAAAATAACGCCATGGTCGGCGTCGGCAGGATGAATGGTGAGTGAAACGGGGTGATTTGAGTGTACGCCATGGCCGGACAAAGTGACGGCACGCTGGATCGTTGTTTGATAAATGGCCTGAACCCGCGCTGCGGTGCGTACGACAACATGAGAGGCGGGAATATCGGATGGAGAAAATGAGGAACTTGCAGCTTCTAAAGACGTTAAAGCCTGTGAGGAAAAAATGGTGTGAGATGCTGGGACGAGATCGTGAACTTCAGGGCTGAAGAAAATGGACGATGAGAGATCAGGGGACGATTCATACTGATCACGATCCTGTCGCTTTAGAGCCTGCCGCTTGGTTACCCGCATCGTTATGTCTCCAGCACACAAAAACACCTCTGCCAAGCTTATGAAGGCTTAGCGTTGACGTGACATTTGCCCGCGATTTCTCAAGAGAGGCATGTTGAAGGAGAGAACCTCCTTCGTCCAAAGTCGAGTGAACTTAACCAGATCACTCTCTCATGCCAAATCACGCTTTCTTACAGTTTGTAACAATTGCAACGTCGTTAACGTGATCATAACCCATTGATATGAATAAACTTTTAAGAATAGCGTATCTAAATTTTTGACGCTGCTGTCACAAAGTTAGCGTGAGTTTTCCAAAATTATTCAACTTTAGTCACGCTGACATCGTTTCATAACAATCTTCGTTTACGCTCAAAGTGTCGATAAATGCGACATAACAGCTTTAAGGTGATTCGTGAGAGCTGGATAACGTTGCACTGCCCGACATAGCGTTTAAAGACGGGATCACTTAAAAAAGGTGGGTTGGGGATGCTCAGGTTGATGCTGCTCAGGCACGCAAAAGCGGAATGGCCGCAAGAGGTTGCAACGGGTGATGATTATGAACGCCCCTTATCACCACGGGGTGAGCTTGCTGCGCCGCGCATGGGGCAATATCTAAAAGAGAATTTGCTCTTACCTGACCTTATCATCACCTCAACTGCGGTACGCGCACAAAAAACCTATCACCTTCTTGCGCCTTTTCTGGATGCGCCCTGTTCGAATGAACCGCGTCTTTATATGGCCTCACCCGAAACAATGATCGAGGTGATTTCTGAAGCTGCACCTGATGTGCGCACTTTATTAATTGTTGGACACAATCCTGCGTTGGGAGAGCTTGCCATGTCTTTTGTGGGCTCAGGGGATCGTTATGCATTCGCCCGTTTGAAATCAGGCGTTCCCACCGCATCCCTGACTGTGCTTGATTTTGATGTGGAACATTGGACTGAATTGACCGCTCACAGTGCACGTCTTGATCGTTTCGTTTGCCCTAATGATTTGGAGATGAGCGCGTAACGGGCACGTAAAACGTAGATTTGAGGAGATATATTCAGCACCCCTCACAGTGCGTGCGACACACTTTGTGCTTTAAATCTTGATCACAGCCATTTCTTCCAACGAAAAAGCGCATAGGGGAAAACAGCCGCGATGAGCATAATGACCACGGCCATCGGATAACCAAGAGTCCACTCTAATTCGGGCATGTGCTTAAAATTCATACCATAAATGGACGCAACAAGGGTCGGAGGCATGAAGATAACCGCCATAACCGAAAACAGTTTGATGATATCGTTTTGCTCAATGCTCACCAGACCAAGTGTTGCATCAAGCAGGAACTGAATTTTATTGGCAAGGAAGGTAGCATGCTCTTCAATGGATTGCACATCGCGAATGGCCGTGCGCCATTCCGCCTGAAATCCTGACGCCTTCTTTGGACGTACCATACTGGACGATAAAAACAGCAATAAGCGCTCGACCGACACCATGCTTTCGCGGGTATTTGATATCAAATCGCCCTTACGTCCAAGCATTTGTAATAAATTACGATATGAGGATACGCGACGCACTGTTTTGGGCGCCGTTTCAAAGATTGAACGCGATAGTGCATCAATGTCTGTGCCGACATTGGCAAGAATTTCCGCAGCACGATCAATAATGGTCTCGATGAGGCCATCAAGCACTGCTTCGGGCTGATGACGACCCCCCCCCACCTTAACCGCGCGTGCTGTGAACATGGCAAATGAACGCGGTTCATCATAACGCACTGTAACGAGGGCTTTTTCGGTGAGAATGAACGTAATGTTGACGAGGCTTGGCTGCTCGGTTTCTGAATGACATAGTACGCGCGCTGTCATGTAGCGTGCATCGCTTTCGGTATAAAGAATTTCAGAGGGTTCAATGTCCGCCATTTCCTCGCTTGTTGGAATTTGAATATTCAAGAATGCTTCCACTTTGCGATCATCCGCGCGTGTGGGCTCAATCAGATCAATCCAGAGGGCATTGTCAGGAATCGGCTCATCCGATTTAAGTAGGTGACGGTCAATGGATTCTGAGCCCTCACGCCCTGTCAGATTAACGGCACAGTGAACTAAAATCATGCCTGTCGCCTCCTCATGCCCAATTCTTCATCGCATAGCGGGTGAAACGATATGCACAGTGTGTCAGTGATATGCCGTCTCTTGCATCAAAGCAATGCAGATATACCCCTCGTGAGTGAAGAGTTGGCGTTATCTTTTTATTAAGGTTGTTTTGATTCCAATTTGGTATGGGTACGCTTTTAGAACCGGATCAACGGCAGGAGCTTTTGAAACGCCACCGCACCGA
>JBIKVP010000143.1:0-2572 GCA_044356745.1 Beijerinckiaceae bacterium
TTCAAAAGCTCCTGACGTTGGTCTGGTTCTAAAAGCGTACCCATACCAAATTGGAATCAAAACAACCTTAATAAAAAGATAACGCCAACTCTTCACTCACGAGGGGTATATATATCGGTGACCTTAATCCGACCATCAGTGCGCCACTTTCGCGCCATCGCACGATGTTCTAAGCAAGGCTATATTATTTTATAAAAATAGGGATGATTCGCATGAAGTTTGTCAGTTTTTGCATGGAACAATCATTTTATGACACTCAGTTTTCATTTAGCGTACCGTCTCGGGCATCAGCATTTTTGATCTCAGGAATGCTGCTTTCTGGTATGTTGATGACTGCGACCGCTCGCGCTGATGAAGCTACCAAAGGTAAAATCATTGTCGAACAAAATTGTGCACGCTGCCACGAGATTGGTGCAACTGGTGATAACGTCAGCAAATCGGGGCCTCCATTTCGCAAACTTGCTTCACGCTATCCGCTTGAAAATCTTCAAGAAGCGCTTGCTGAAGGTATTACCGTGGGACATAAAGGGCAGGATATGCCTGAATTTGAATTTGCCCCTGAAGCAATTGATCAAATCATCGCCTACCTCAAAAGCATTTCAGAGAAAAAGTAGGCTTCATTATGAATTGGCGCGAATATTTTCAAAAAGATGTGTCACTTTATGTCAATGCACGACATAAAACGCTGCACCATCAGCAGCTTTTATCAGACTATATCAACCTGTTTAAAACGCTTAATGTACCTCAAGATGCCTTTATGCTTGATTATGGTTGCGGCGAAACGCTTACAGCGCGTGAACTTGTCCAGTGTGGACATGCACTCTGGCTCTATGATCCCTCAACGCATGTGCAAAGTATGCTGCAGGTTCTTTATGGCTCTGAAAATAAAATCACCGTCATGACACCACAGGCTTTAGAAAGCGCTGCTGATGCCAGTATCGATGTTATGCTGGCAACATCCGTCATTCAATATCTCAGTCTGTCAGAGCAAGAACAGATGCTTAAACTTGCGCATCGACTTCTTAAACCAACAGGCAAACTAATCCTCGCAGATGTGATTCCACCTAGCAACACTATGATGAAAGATACGACAGCTTTGCTACGTTTTGCATGGCAAGGAGGATTCTTAATTGCCGCTATTTTAGGCCTCATACGCACTTATTTTTCTGATTACAGGCGTTTGCGAAGCACACTTGGCCTGACAACATTGAGTGAAAATGATACGCTGACATCGCTTCAACACGCGGGATTTAATGCGCACCGTCATCTCAAGAATATTGGCCACAATCAGAAACGCATGACCTTTGTTGCAACGCCTCACAAGGCTTAAAAGGTTCAACGCTTCAATAACATAGCAACTTAAACCCACGCATAATTGAAACTAATACTGATCCGCTCTTCATCGGATAGGTTCATGGGCACTTCATGTCGTAAAAAGCTTTCCCATAATAAAATAACGCCCGCTTCAGGCGTTTCATAGACAAATGATTGGTGAGCACGTGATGCACTACCCTTGCGCGGTGGCGCTGCCATCATCATTGATAAGCGCGGATCTTCAAATTTAAGTGCGCCCGCGCCATCAGGCACTGAAAGATACACTGTACCACTGATGACAGAATGAGGATGGATGTGTCCTGAGTGCATTCCCCCAGTCGGCAAAATATTAATCCAAAGCGCATCAAGCTTGAGCTTGCCCTTTTTCAAATCATATTCAAGGTGATCGGCGAATGCATTAACGTGTTGATCAAGCACTTTTACAAGCGATTTAAACGCAGGAACGCGCCACGCAAGATCATTAAGAGATGCATAAGAGGTATAGCCTGGATACCCCTTTTCTTCGCACCAATTTTGTCCTGCTTCATCGTCTTCAGCGATTGTTAAACTGGCACTGAGCAACTCAGTTAAAAGTGATGCACTTAAACCTTCACTTTTATCAACACGATAAACAGGTGACGCAAACAAGTGTGTGATCGTGGGCATAAATCAGCCTTTGTGAATATGTAAAAAACATATTTTACGACCTATCACAACTTCTAATCACACTTCAATGGAGTGCATCACGTAGATAGCCTATTGTAGCTTTATCTTATGCAATTTTTCTTTGTGCGTAAAATTGATCATTATTATTGATGATTGTTTCAGGCATACAATCGACGATGTCGTCAAACTTTTCGACCCATTCGATAGCCTCATCAATGCTTTTAAAACCTTGCCTACTATTTAAAAGATGTGGTTCATTTTTTGCCCCAAATTCAACAACATAGTTGTTATGTGATCTTTTGCGAATTGCAATAAATGAGTTTGGTTTTGCTTGTGGCTTCATGGTTGTCATTTTCATCTCCACTGCTGCTTTGGCTTAACAACAAAGAATTCTTTCTTTTGTTCCATCATTTTGACAGCAGGTCATTTGAAAAATGAACTTTTAAGGCTGCCACACGTTTCATGTTTATATACCCCTCGTGAGTGAAGAGTTGGCGTTATCTTTTTATTAAGGTTGTTTTGATTCCAATTTGGTATGGGTACGCTTTTAGAACCAGACCAACGTCAGGAGCTTTTGAAACGCCACCGCACC
>JBIKVP010000144.1:0-2567 GCA_044356745.1 Beijerinckiaceae bacterium
TTCGTGAAGGCCATCCTTGGCTTCCTGAATACCACTTTTCCGCAAAAAGCACGATTATGGGTTGACCGCCTATCCGATAACTTCAAAATACTTCAGACACCAACTCTTCAAATGTGAGGGGTATATCTATAAATTATCAGCAAAAATAGAGATGAAACGTTCAGATAGTGCTAAGCGCTCTACCCAAAACTCACTCCGCTTTGTAATATCAATTACATTCCACATCACTGATCCGCGCGGAGACACGCCCATAAGCATGATATGTCCCCTATAGGGATCTTCGCGTGAATAAGTATACAAATCTGTTTCATCATTGTTGTGTGGATACTTTTTAAATACTAACGGTTCATTCATCTTCCTTTCTTTTGCAATTTCATGTTTCATAAGAGGAACACGCAGTAGCGTAAGATCATTGTATAAAGTTGATAAACTTTCTGATGACACAACCTTCCTGTCTTGGATTAAACGAACAATCTCATATATTGAACCAATCCATAACTCCGAAAATGTAATAAGAATATTAAATACAAACATTTGAGCATCATCTTGATTTGTTGTAGATGACTTAAATTCATTCTCTAGGCACCTTAATAATAAGTCCAGCTCTCCAGCCTTTTGAACCGAAGATGAAATCAATGAATTGCGAAATCGAAATCCAATATTTAAAGATGCCTTTATCCACGTTTTATTAAGTTCCACTTGTTCTAAGCGGGCTATGTTAAAGGCAGATAGGAGTAATTGCGATACTTGCATTATCCAAATATAATTCTCATTAATATTTAGTGCTATTTTTATTTAGCTTTTTCAATAAAATTTAACATAATTGGGGGCTAAACTAAAAGCAATTTCCAAAGAGCTCATAACATAACTTTGAAATACTCTTATTCATAGTTCACTTTATCCTTCCAACCCACTTTTAGCTACACGTTTTTATGTTTGATACCAAGTCAATTTGAAATTTCAGGGTTTGTTCCTCAACCGTCATGCCCGCACTTGTTGCGGGTATCCACGCCTTAGCCACATTTAAATAGCGTCATGGTTCTAAAGGCATGGATGGCAGGAATGAATCCTGCCATGACGGGTGAGGTTTAGGCACACGCAGCACAAACCGTCATTGCGAGAAGCCTTTAGGCGACGAAGCAATCCAGCCTTTTGAAAAGCGGTTACTGGATTGCTTCGTCGTTACACTCCTCGCAATGACGGTCGGGGTTTAAGCGCATCAATGAAGCTGGTTCATATCACAATTATATAGCATCGCCCCATTTCACGACACAGCCCCCCCCAAGCCCTCTTGCATCAGAAAGAATAAGCTGTTATTCTTTCATAAGAAAGAAGGAGAGGGGCGTGCAAAATCATCTCCATAGTGCAGATACGCAGCAAGGTGTGATCCTGACCAAGGCACTGAAAAATGCCGCTGATTATTGGGGTGTAAACAACAAGCACTTGGGAGATGTGATAGGCCTGAGTGAAGCCTCTGTGTCGCGCTTGAAGAATGGCCAATATGTGATTGATCCCAAAAGTAAATCATGGCAATTGGCCGTGCTTTTTCTGAGAGTTTTTCGCGGCCTTGATGCCTATATGGGCGGCAATATCGACAATGAAAAACGCTGGCTCAAAGCCAATAATCACATTTTGGGCGGCGCGCCGCTGGATGTGATGCGCCATGTGGAAGGGCTGACCAGCGTCGTACACTACGTTGATTATATGCGCGGGCAACAATGAGCGCCTTGGCATTGATTGATTTAGCATCGCATTTTAAAACGTATGCAGGCGAGATTTTTCGCCTTGTGGAAGGGCAGCATTTTATCGCCACCCGCAAGCTGGTCGATAGCGATGACGAGCAGCGCATTCTCGAAGACATTCTCGATGCGTCAAAGCCCTCCGCGCCAGTTTCCAACAAACGCGGGGAATTGCATTATCTGCTTTATACGCCGTTTCGCTATCCGCCGCTTAAAGCAGGAGGGCGCTTTCATACGCGCTTTGAACAGAGTATTTTCTATGGCTCACAAGATTTAAAAACCGCGATGGCCGAAGTCGCCTATGGCCGCTTTTTATTCATGTCTCACTCGGATGCGCAGTTTGCGCCGATGCAAGTGCCTTACACCCATTTTGTCGTGCGCGTAAAATCTACGCAAAGCCTGTTATTGCAGAACCTGCCTTTTACGCAACATCGTGAGGCAATCAGCCATCCATCATCGTATAACGCATCACAAACTTTAGGTTCGGCAATGCGTGAATGCGGCACGCAAATCTTCACTTATCTTTCTGCGCGTCAAAATGGCGGTGTCAATGTGGGCTTATTTTCGGTTGAGGCCTTCGCACAGAATAAGCCTGTCTCGGGCAAAGATGGACACTGGGAAGTGTTTATCACATCAAACAGCGTTGAATATCATCGCGCACGCGCAACCGATAATCACAAAGAGGCACACGTTTTCACATTAAATATACCCCTCGTGAGTGAAGAGTTGGCGTTATCTTTTTATTAAGGTTGTTTTGATTCCAATTTGGTATGGGTACGCTTTTAGAACCAGACCAACGTCAGGAGCTTTTGAAACGCCACCGCACCG
>JBIKVP010000020.1:0-29663 GCA_044356745.1 Beijerinckiaceae bacterium
TCGTGAAGGCCATCCTTGGCTTCCTGAATACCACTTTTCCGCAAAAAGCACGATTATGGGTTGACCGCCTATCCGATAACTTCAAAATACTTCAGACACCAACTCTTCAAATGTGAGGGGTATACAATAATCAAAAACGTCATCAGTACGGCTAAAGGTTGCAGCAGAAGCGTTTTCGGGTCGAACAGCATTCCAACCGATACAAAAAACAGCACAGAAAACGCATCACGCAGAGGCAGCGTATTTTCAGCGGATTTTTTACCGATCTCGCTTTCACTCAGCATCACACCCGCCAAAAACGCTCCAAGCGCAAGCGATGCGTCGAACACCAGATAGGCTATCGAAGCGAACCCAAGCGCGATCGCGAGTGTTCCAAGCGTATTCAGCTCGGCGGAGCGCATTTTGGCAATCTGCACCAGAAGCCACGGCAGGAAACGCCGCCCCACCACAAACATAAAAGCAAAAAAACCACCAATCTTGAACAACACTTCCAGAATTGTAGTAACGATAATGCTTGCGGAAGGTTGCTGACTACCCTGAATGATTTCCGCGATGACAGGCAGCATCACAAGTGCCAGCACCATTGCGATATCTTCTACGATCAGCCAACTGATGGCGAGTTTTCCGCCCTGTGCATCGAGAAGGTTTCTTTGTTCAAGCGAGCGGATCAAAACAATTGTACTTGCAACCGATAATGAGAAACCAAAAATAAGCGCGGTAGAAAGGGAATAGCCGAGAGTGCTTGCTAGCACTGCGCCGATAATTGTTGCCGAAGCCATCTGCACCAATGCGCCTGGAAGCGCTATTTTCCTGCTCTCGTATAAATCCCGCATGGAGAAATGTAAGCCAACCCCAAACATCAGCAGAATGATACCAATCTCAGCGAGCTGTTTAGCCAAAGAAACATCGGCCACAAAACCTGGCGTGTGCGGGCCAATCGCGACCCCTGCCAGAAGATAGCCAAAAATAGCGGGCAAATTGAGCTTTTTCGCAACCATGCCAAAGACAAAGGCTGTTAATACACTCGCAATAATAGTGTTGATAAGTGCATATTCCATAAGAGAGCATTATAGAGCTTTCTGGTAAGCACTCAATGACTTATCACTGAAGGCGTTCTGCTTTAGATATGGAAATATCATTAAGGTGGTGCTCGCGACCGGAATCGAACCGGTATGGGGAAACCCCCGACGGATTTTCTTACCTACCACGGCTTTAGCCGCCACCCGTTAGGATGTTTGGGGTCTGGACTATACCTTCACCATGACCTTGCGGTTTTAGGTGCTGCCCGTCTAGTCTCTACACCTTCCTTGAGTTTCCTCAAGGCTTGGCTCGGGATTGGCACCAGCATTACCTGAGAGCGTTCCCCGAATTTGAGCAGTTCTACTTCTGGCATTTCCACCAGAGCACTCAATATCCTAAGTCCGTTGCGTCTACCAATTCCGCCACGCGAGCTTAATTTTATGGATTACTACACATTCCTATAAACACCAATTTCTATCTGGTGATGTTCCGGTGATGTTTCGCATCCATTTTTCAGTTTTACCTCATTTTGTCGTTTTTGCTAACCATCAATAATTCAACTATAATTCACGCCCGATTAAAAACAGTGCCGTTAGCCAACACGGATTTTAAGTCCCTTGCGTCTACCTGTTCCGCCACGTCCGCATGAAGGTGTTTTTCACTCTTACAGATATATTCTAATACGATGTTTATACGCTGTGGCAAGTGCTGAAAAAGGGAAGCTGTTTAAAAAGTTGGACTTAAAACAAAAAACTCTCCTTTAAGGGAGAGTTTTTCTATTTTTGAAAGATACAAACATGTGTGATTAAGACGCGCTAACCAACGTGCGAAGCTCTTATTCTTCACGCTGTCCCATCAATGTCAGTAAGAACTGAAACATATTGATGAAATCAAGGTAGAGTGTCAAAGCGCCAAACACTGAGGCTTTTGCTTCTTCCTCACCGCTCATGTCGCCAAAGATATACATCTCTTTGAGCTTTTGTGTATCATACGCCGTTAAACCTGCGAAAACCAAAACACCAATCGCAGATATAGCGAACTGAAGCATTGAAGATTGCAAGAACAAATTAACAATGGAGGCAAGCATCAAACCGATTGCGCCCATGATCAAGAATGAACCAAATCCTGAAAGTGAACGCTGCGTGGTGTAACCATACAAGCTTAATGCACCAAACGCCGCAGCTGTCATAAAGAAGACCTGCGAAATGCTACCAAGTTTGTAAACGAGGAAGATTGACGACAGAGACAAACCCATTACAGCTGCAAATGCGAAGAATGCCGTACGAACCCCAGCCGCTGACATACGCTGTGCGCCAAATGAGAATAAGAAAATAAACGCAAGCGGCGCAAGCATTACAACCCATTTAAGAGGGGATGTGTAGATCAATGCTCCAAACGATGTCAGGTATGTATTTGCACCAATGCGTGCCACGCCTTCAGCTGCAGAAGCAGCCACGGCCATTTTATTGACACCAATGGCAACCAAACCAGAAATAGCCAAACCTAAAATCATATTATTGTAGATGCCGAGCATATAAGCCCGTAGACCTGCATCTGTCTCAGACACAGTTGCAACGCCTGAGCCATAAGCTGCATTGCGATCATAATTCGACATATCACATCTCCATGTACGTGACTTAAAATGCTGATGATTTTGTCACCAAGCATGTGTGGGCAGCAGTGACCTCATGCCACTCCTTTAAACCCTACCCATAATATGGGGCGACTCGCTCATTTTGACAAGAGCAAACATAAAATCAGATGAGTGAAGTTTAAATAACGCAAAATATTGGCTACAAAAGCATAAAATTTTCAAAAATTTAAAAATACAAGCCGTTTTAGAGGTTAGTAAGAGGCTCAATTTCCATTTAATTTATGACAATTCATTCAGGTGTAAAATGTAATGCATTCAATTCACATTCAAATGCTGTTTTTTATTTCAGCATGAAAGTGATGGGGGGGTAGAGAAGAGTTATTGATATTTTAATCAACCGCGTTTCCCACAGCTCATTGACCTTTTATGTTTTAGATGCTGTTTTACGGCGTGAAATTTTGAGTATTTTTACGCGCCTTAACGTGACAAGGTTGTGTCAACGCATTTTTCAGGGCATGAAGACAACAATGTTTATGCGAGTCCTGAATGTCCACCGCAGGTGCGATATGACAACAGGACGGGGTGCAGGGTATCGCAATGTCAACACGTTCGCGCTTTTATATAACAACAGCGATTTCTTATCCCAACGGCGCGCCGCATATCGGCCATGCCTATGAAGTGATTGCGGCTGATGCTATTGCCCGCTTTAAGCGGCTTGACGGGTATGATGTGTTTTTCATGACAGGAACCGATGAACACGGTTTAAAAATTCAACAAACCGCCACAAAACAAGGCTTATCACCCCGTGAATTGGTTGATCAGCTTGCGCCACAATTCAAAGCGATGGCGGAAGGCTTAAATTGCTCTTTTGATCGCTTTATCCGCACGACCGACAAAGATCATCTCACATCTACACAAGAGCTGTGGCGGCGGATGCAAGCGAATGGCGATATTTATCTTGCACATTATTCAGGTTGGTATTCGGTGCGTGATGAAGCTTATTATGATGAAAGTGAACTCACTGTATTAGAAGACGGCACGCGACGCGCTCCCACGGGTACGCCCGTTGAGTGGGTGGAAGAAGAGAGTTATTTCTTCCGCCTTTCGCATTATCAAGACAAGCTGCTTCATCTCTATTCATCGCAACCTGATTTTATTGGCCCAGATGCGCGCCGTAATGAAGTGATCCGCTTTGTTGAAGGGGGTCTGCAAGATCTCTCGATCAGCCGCACCACGTTTAATTGGGGTTTAGCTGTCCCCAATGATGCACGCCATGTCATGTATGTGTGGATTGATGCGCTTAATAACTATCTATCCGGTTGCGGTTTTCCTGATGAGACACACCCGCGCTGGCTTTATTGGCCTGCAAATGTGCACATCATAGGTAAGGATATTATTCGCTTTCATGCGGTCTATTGGCCAGCGTTTTTAATGTCAGCTGGGTTGCCGTTGCCGCATCGCGTTTTTGGCCACGGCTTTTTGTTTAATCGCGGTGAAAAGATGTCAAAATCAGTGGGCAATGTCATTGCGCCGCTCGAATTGGCCCATCGCTATGGCGTTGATGCATTGCGCTATTTCTTTTTGCGTGAAGTGCCTTTTGGACAAGATGGCAATTATTCTCACGAGGCTATTGTCAACCGCATTAATGCTGACCTTGCGAATGATCTTGGCAATCTTGCTCAGCGCTCATTGTCGATGATCAACAAAAATTGTGAAGGCCGCGTTCCTATCCGAAGCGCATTGCACACCGAAGATCAAGCGCTGCTTGATGCAGTTTATGCACTGCCAGAAAAGGGCAGGGCAGCGATGCAAGGCTTTGCACTTCATACATACCTTGCAGATATTTGGGCGGTTGTAGCTGATGCTAATCGCTATTTTGCAGCGCAAGAGCCATGGAAACTCAAAAAAACCGATCCAGATCGTATGAACACGGTTCTCGTAGTCACTGCTGAAGTAATTCGTGCACTTGCAATTATGATTCAACCTGTTACACCCGTTTCTTCATCTCGTTTATTAGATATTTTAGCGGTTGCTGAAGACGCAAGAACTTTCGCACATGTCGATGCAAATCACGCACTTGTAGCTGGAACAATCTTGCCAGCGCCAGCACCCATTTTTCCTCGCTATGTTGAGGAAGACGATGTGTTACAAGGGCAGGGGGCGTGATATCATGAATCACGATCAATACCCTGATACCTATATCCGCGAGATTCTAAAAACCGTTAAACGTATTGCGCTAGTGGGGGCATCAAGCAATCCGGCGCGCCCTAGTTGGATCGTGTTCAAATATCTTTCCGAGCGTGGATATGATGTGATCCCCGTTAATCCTGGTATGGCAGGACAAGAGCTACTCGGTCATAAAGTCTACGCGCATTTAAGCGAGATTGAAGGGTCGCTTGATATGGTTGAAATTTTTCGACGCAGTGAAGAAGCGGGAGCTATTACAGATGACGCATTGAAACGCGATCCATTACCAAAAGTGATCTGGATGCAGCTTTCTGTGCGTGATGATGCCGCTGCTAAACGCGCTGAAGCAATGGGCGTTAAAGTCGTGATGAACCGTTGCCCAAAAATCGAATATGGCCGTATGTCAGGTGAAATCAGTTGGCAGGGGATCAATTCGCGCCTTATCTCTGCTAAAAAGCCCTCTCTTGCAGGAAAAGGCTTTCAGAAACTGACGATTCATAGGGCAGGGACGGATTAAATAAACGCGAACACATCATGTGCCCATAGTAAGGTTCAAATATCCTTACGAACGTTCAGGGTGGAATCGTCGTTGTTATCCCGCCTTCAATAATCTCACAGCCGCATCGCGCTCAAATAAATAAAGCAATATTCGCAAAGCTTTACCGCGCTCGGTTTGTAAATCAGGGTCACGTGCCATAATGAGGCGTGCGTCATCACGTGCCGCGTTTAAAAGTTCAGTATCATGCTCAGGACGGGCAAGGCGAAAATCAGGTACGCCCGATTGTTTTGTGCCTAAAATTTCGCCCTCACCGCGTAAGCGCAAATCTTCTTCTGCAATACGAAAACCATCTTCGCTATCGCGTAAAATTTCCAAACGCTTTTTCGCAACCTCCCCCAAAGGTGCTTTGTACAGTAAAAGACAAGTGGATGCGTCTTTGCCGCGCCCAATGCGTCCGCGAAGTTGATGCAGTTGCGCTAAACCAAAACGCTCTGCATGTTCAATCACCATCACCGTGGCTTCAGGCACATCGACACCCACCTCAATCACAGTGGTGGCAATCAGGATTTTGGTTGCGCCGTTTGCAAAGCGCGACATGGCGTCATCTTTATCTTTGCCGTTCATTTTGCCATGAATAAGCCCGACATCATCACCAAAAATCGGCTTGAGTTCATCATAACGTTGGCTAGCAGCCGCAAGATCAAGAACGTCAGACTCATCAACCAAGGGGCAGACCCAATAAACCCGCGCACCCTTTGCAAGCGCGCGATGAAGCGCATCTATAACTTCAGATAAACGCTCCAACGGAATCACCCGAGTCACAATCGGTTGTCGCCCCGCTGGTTTTTCATCAAGCACGGAAATATCCATATCACCAAAGCAGGCGAGGGCGAGCGTGCGTGGAATAGGCGTTGCCGTCATGACAAGCGTATCAACGCCGCCGCCCTTACTTCCCAATTTTAAACGCTGATGCACACCAAAACGATGCTGCTCATCAATGACCGCAAGCCCAAGATTGGCGAAATTCACACCATCTTGGAAAAGAGCATGTGTACCAATAATAAGATCAGTGTCACCAGCTTCAAGCTTAGCCAAAATTGCTTCGCGCGATTTTCCCTTATCGCGTCCTGTGAGAACATCCACGCGCAGCCCAATTATCAAAGCAAGTGGCGCAATGCGCTCATAATGTTGTCTAGCAAGAATATCGGTCGGCGCCATAAACGCGGCTTGTCGCCCTTGTTCAATCGCGGCCACCATCGCTAATAACGCGACAGCGGTTTTTCCTGATCCAACATCGCCTTGCACAAGGCGCAGCATCGGTTGTGGAGCGCTTAAATCGCGGACAATATCGGCAATCGCATTTTGCTGAGCTGTCGTGAGTGTATAGGGCAGGGCATCAATTAAAGCGTTCCTCAAAGCACCTGTGGGATGGGTTGGCCTAACGATCCGTTGTGGAGCTTGCCGCACCCGTGCACGCATTAAGTGAAGCGCCAGTTGGCTTGCAAGAAGCTCATCATAAGCAAGCCGCTGTCTTGCTGGATGCATGACCAGAGCATCAGGTTGTATAGATTGCGCATCGACAGGGCGATGAAGCGCTTCTAAAGCCTCTTTAAATGCGGGAAAGCGTGATTTAACCTGCCATGCGGGATCAAGCCACTCGGGCAAAGAGGTGATTTTAGTGAGAGCCATTTGAATAACTTTACTCACACCCCGCGATGTCAAGCCGGCGGTGAGGCCGTAAGTCAATTCAATATTATTATCAATGCTTTGTGATGGTTCATGAATGTTTTGATTAAGCGATGAAATACGATCAGGATGCATCATTTGGCGATGACCGTTCCATAATTCAATCACACCTGAAATCAATCTTTCCTCACCTTTAGGAAGTGTTTTTTCAACATAAGCTTTGTTGGCGCGAAAAAAGACAAGGCTTATATCGCCACTAAGATCTTCAACCAGCACACGATAAGGCATTGACGGACGATTGCGCGGTGGAGGCTGATGCTCAACAACGCGCCCTTTAACCGTGATCGGCGTATCATAAGGGCATTCAGCAATAGAAGCATAAACCGTTCGTTTAATGGCGCTATGTGGGAGATGAAAGAGCGCATCAACAATACGCGCCGCGTTGGTATCTCGGCTTAACAGCCGCGTGTAAAGCGGTAATAAACGCGCTCCAATGCCTTTCAAGCTTTCAAGCGAGGCAAAATAAGGATTAAGCTCAAAAGGACGCATTAAAACACCTCATACAAGTGTCAAAATACGTCCTAAGTGTATGAAGTGCAAATACAAAATATTATTACTTATCAATAACGTTTTTGAATTTCTTGGGCAACCGTCAGCATGTCTAAATCTTCGGAATTTTGTCCAAAAACTACAGCTGCGTTATTCAATAAATCACGTGGTGTAATTTCATTTTGACCATTTGAAAGCGCATTCCAAGCTGCACGTGTTTCTGCAGGGGTTAATTCAACACCAGCGGTTAAAGACTTGTCTTGTAGTGCGCCGTTAAACTCAGACGTTGATATTGTGTTTTGATCACTCGCGGGTTCACGAGTTGCCATACCTTCTGCCACACTACCTAAAGATTGATTTATGTTCTTCATATAGGCTCTTCTTGTATATAAATTTTATGTCAAAACATAGTTACCATAGATTTTTCCAAATAACAAGACAGTTTTTGGTTCCATAATATATATTATGCGAATTATGAAATACAGAGAGATGGCTCTAGGCAGTTCTGGATTATGGAATACTGAGACTTAGTTTTTGGTAACGCTGTGTAGCGCTGGTTTTATGTCAGATGGCTATCATCACTCTATAGGAAGCTTCTTTGAGTTGAGCCGCTTGGTTGGTGGCTGCATCAATTTCTTTAAGTTAAGCCACTACTACAAACTGGATTGTTGTTTCAGCTTACAGCGCTAATCACACTAACGAAAAATGATATCAACTCTCATCAACCGCCCATCACTTTAAGATTGTTGATTTGATCCAAGCGGCAGGAAAATGTCGTTTGAGAATTTTGGCGGCATTTGCGGCTTTTGAGCATGTCTCGTAAAGACCAAAGCACGTTCCGCCTGAACCGGACATGCGCGCTATTTGACAATCAGGTGTTTGACGAATGGCTGTCAGAACAGTCTCAATGATTGGCGCAATCGCAACGGCACTTGGTGTGAGGTCATTGTGCGTGTGTTGCAAATACTCAATAAGTTCAACGACTGCCGTGAAATATGTTGGTGACGCTGTATAACTTGAAAAAGCACATTCGCGATCTTTAAAATGCTGGAAGACCTGCGGCGTTGAAATGTGTATCGGTGGTGTCACCAGTACGGCAAACAGGCGCGGTAAGGTTACAGGTGCACTCAGCACATCACCAATGCCTGACATAAAGCACGTTTTTGATGTGAGACATACGGGAACATCTGCACCTGTTGATTGAGCCGCTAATATGATCGCAGGATGGTCAACGGATATGTGATGGGCTTTTGCAAGCAACCGCAATGCGGCTGCGGCATCGCTTGATCCACCGCCAATGCCGCCCCCTAAGGGCAGGCGTTTAATCAAGTGAAAATGCCCTGCCCTGATCGGTTTTACATCGTTAGGCGCATGGATGATAAATTGTTGTGCCGCTTTTATAACAAGATTTTCAGTGGGTTGGGATAACGCATTGAGCTCAAGTGCCCTTGTTCCTGAATATGTAATTGAAAAGTTATCATGGTTAGCATTTTCAAGCGTCGTGAGTTCAAGCGTATCGTGACAACCCGCAAAAGCGACAAGGCTATAAAGATTATGATACCCGTTGCTAAGTCGTCCAGTAATATGCAAATTAAGATTGATTTTCGCACATGCTCGCGACAAGACATGTGTTTGAGGCGCAATCACATCTTGAATTTTAGCCGCCATTGACTTTTGAGCGCTCTGCTTCTTTATCAGCGCCCCCTGCCCCCATCTGCTCAACGGCCTCTAGCCCTTTATCAAGCTTGATGAGAATTTTAGCGAGATCTTCGGGGTCAGGGTTAAGATCTTTAGCATGTTGCCATTGAAAACGCGCCTCAAGTTTACGCCCAACTTTCCAATACACATCGCCTAAATGATCATTGATCACAGGATCAGCGGGACGAAGCTCAATCGCCTTTTCAAGCTCGCGTAACGCATCCTCATAACGCCCAAGACGATAAAAAGCCCACCCTAAACTATCGATGATGTAACCATCGCGTGGTTGAAGTTCAACAGCTTTGCGCAGCATTTCAAACGCTTCATTGACGTTGAGATTTTGATCAACCCACGAATAGCCCAAATAATTGAGCACCAATGCTTTTTCGCGTCCAAGCGCATCAGGCACAAGAGACAACGATTTTTTTAAGTCAGCTTCCGCTTTTGCCCACTGCTTAATGCGTTCAAAAGATATACCGCGATAATAAAACAGGCTCCAATGCGTTGCATCTGGTGCGGCGATTGAATCAACAGCTTTCGTGTAAGTTTCAACGGCTTTGTCAAACATTTTGCGGCTGCGATAGATATTACCAAGCGCCATTAAGGCATCATAATCTTTGGGGAAACGTGTCAAATAAGCTTCAAGATGCGCAACCGCTTCCTCTTTTTTGCCAAGTGTTTCAAGTGTTAAGCCAATCTGCACCTCTACGCTCGATTTTAAAGGTGAATCACCTGATATCTGGCTATACATAGCAATTGCTTGCTCGGGCTGTTTTAATCGCTCAAAAAGATCGCCCAAGGTCACCAATGCCATGACATGTTTAGGGTGCACATGCAGCGCTAAGCGCAGATAAATGAGCGATACTACACTGTCATCTTGGCGTGTACCTGCACTTGCAAGGCCATAAAGAACCTCTGCAGCTCCTTCACGTGCAGAATTAACAAAAAGCGGCAAAGGCTTGTTATCTTTTATTTTTTGAAGCGCATCTGTAACGATAGGCTGACGCGGTAAAGCGCGTTCAAACGCCTCATAAACGGTGCGAGACACGTTCATTTTATTTTGTGCTGCAAGAACACGGGCATACGCATCAACAACTCGCAATGTTGTACGCTCACCTTCAAAAGAGCGTCTCAAACGCTGTTCAGCTTCTGGAAAGCGACCCATCACACTGGCCATCAGGCCGACGTGATAATCACGGAAGATTGCATATACAGGTTCACTGCCAAGCCGATCTGCGGTTTGACGCGCACGATCCAGATTTTTTGATCCTACCCAGCTCCACGCAGAGAGTAATGTCGCTGTGAGATCAGCGCCTCGCCCTCTTCCTCCGCGATTAAAATGCTGACGTGCATTAACATAATTTACTTTCGCGAGATCGTCCACACCAAGTGCAAGATGCGCGATGTTGTTGCTAGGCTCAAGCTTAACAAGTCGCTCAGCCATCTTAATCGCATCAGACATATCACCTGCAGCGAGCGAGGCCGCAAATGCACGCTCAAGTAAATCCACGTTGCGCGGATCAGATTTTAATGCTTCACGATAAAAGATTGCAGCAGCAAGCGTATCACGTGATGACATGGCACTGATTGCGGCAAGGTAATTACCTTCAAAGCTTTCCGCAGCTTCAAGTGTATTAAGTTTTGAGGTTATCATCTGTGATTGATCAATGCTTTTTGATTGTGCAGGCGCACTGACATTCATCACCATGAGAGCGCACAAAGTGAAGACGGGAGCCTGCAAAGTTTTTTGCCAACACCACATGATCCGATGAAATTTGATCATAAAAACACTCACTTAAGGCTGTTGGCTCACAAGAAAAGCTATTGAAAAAACGAATCGCTAGACTATGGCACATTCGGGAAGTATGTTCAAAACAGCTCCCTTGTCCTCATCAAAAGTGACAGTGCGATAAAAGCATGACTGCCGCTGCGTGTGACAGCACCCGCCGTCGCCAGCCACATCAACCTTGATCCAGATAGCATCTTGATCACAATCAACGCGCATCTCTTTAATGGTTTGGATTTGCCCTGAGGTGTCGCCCTTGTGCCATAGACATTGGCGCGAACGTGACCAATACCATGCCTCACCCGTTTCCAAAGACTTAGCAACCGATTGCGCATTCATGTGGGCGAGCATCAACACATGGCCCGTTTTAACGTCCGTTGTTATGCATGTGATGAGACCATTCGCATCAAAACGCGGCGCAAAAATGAGACCTTCTTCAAGCTGAGTTTTATCATTCAATGTGGGAAATATAAGTGACATTGGCGCAACTTTCAGGTTGAAGAGATTTTTGTTATATTGTTTCATAATGATGTGGAATGAAAGACAATATTTTATGATGGGTCTTTCGATAGCGGGTGTAAATCATTGACCATGTGATGCATGCGCTCATCGGACAAATGTGTGTAAATCTGCGTGGTCGCAATATCAGCGTGACCTAGCAACTCCTGAACAATCCGCAAGTCAGCGCCATTATGTAAAAGGTGTGTCGCAAAAGCATGACGTAGAACGTGAGGACTGATCTGTTTTGCATTGAGACCCGCTGCCGTTGCAACTGCTTTAAGATCGCGCGCAAACGCCTGACGCGTTAGATGTCCGCTCTCACTGTCCGCCGGAAAAAGCCATGTTTTTTCCTGCTGTTTAGGATGATGTGACAGATGTTCAAGATAAATTTGTACCGCTTCTTTTGCCTTGGCAGTGAGGGGCACTAAGCGTTCTTTGTTGCCTTTGCCCTTGATAATCAGAAAGTTCTCTCGTGATTTTGCCGCACTCAATGGCAAGGCCATAAGCTCTGACACACGCATTCCTGTTGTATAGAGCAGTTCTAATAATGCAGTCATACGGGAGGCTCGCAACCGAGACAAACGTGATGAGTCAAGAGCACTGCGCCCCTCAGTGACGCTGTTTAAAAGTCTTTCAACTTGATCCATTGAAAGCGTTTTAGGCAATGATCGCCCCTGTTTGGGCGATTGAATACCCGCTGCTGGGTCATCACTACGTTCTGCTTCAGTATAAAGAAAAAGGTGGAATTGCCGAATTGCCGAGAGCTTACGTGCCGTTGAAGTCGCCATCAAACCTTGTGCATAAAGGTGATCAAGGTAACGTCTTACATGAGATGCATCGCAGTTTAGCGCATGAACATGACATTGCCTGAGAAAGACATCGTAATCCTCCAAATCACGTCGATAAGCATCAAGCGTATGATGTGAAGCGCCCCGTTCTGCACTCAGCATATCGCAAAAATTTTTTATACATGAAAATGAGGGATCTAAAATGGTCATACGCCGATCTGTCGATATTAAATTGGCTCAATTTAGTCTATAGCACCGTTGCAAGCGGACGATAAAGCAGCTATTTACGCACAATGATGAGATGTGAATCAAAGCGCGATCACATCGCTTGGGTTAAAAATACCTGAGAGCCTGTTTGACGCGAAAAAATGGATTATGAATATGGACTCGTTTGAGTGGAATAAAGTGTTTGGTGGTCTTTTGGGTGTGGCTCTTTTTGTTATGGCCATAAACATGGTGAGTGAAGGCATTTTCCACTCATCAAAGCCAGCGATTGCAGGTTATGAGCTGCCGACCGTTGAGGTTGCACAAGCGACAGGTGGCGCGCAGCAACCTGCTGCTCCAAGTATTCCACTTCCTGAACTTCTCGCCAAAGCCGATGCTAAAAAAGGCGAAAGTGCCGCTAAAAAATGCGTTGCCTGCCATTCCTTTGATAAAGGTGGCCCCAATAAGGTTGGTCCAAACATGTGGGATGTTGTGAACCGCGTGAAAGGTCAGGTCGCAGGTTTTGGTTATTCAGCGGCTTTGAAAGAGCGTAATGGCAAAGGTGAGAAATGGGGATATGATCAACTTAATGGTTTTCTAGAAAATCCAAAAAAATACACACCTGGCACAACAATGGCGTTTGCAGGCGTGAGCAAGCCAGAAGAGCGCGCGGACATTATCAGCTACCTTCGTGGATTATCCGACGCCCCTGCCCCGTTGCCTTGATCAAAAAGATGATTTTGGATTGGCACGGGGGTAGGTCGTCTTGATTTAAGTTCGTAAAGATCCATTCATGATCACAACAGCTTCACCGCCAATTTCGATGTGGTGAAGAGCGCCTTCACGAATGCTGAATTGAAGTTCAATGATGCTGGGTCGCCCCATTTCAAAGCCTTGTTCGATCATAAAGGTATGCGTGCCTTCACCAAGATGCTCAAACTCCATAAGAACACCCGCAAACGCAACAGCGGCTGATCCTGTGGCAGGATCTTCCGCTATTCCCATTTGCGGCGCAAACATACGGGCATGAAAATGATTACCCGCTTCTAGTGGCTCATTGGTGTAAGCATAAATCGCTTGATGCTCCCGTGCACCGAATACATCATCAAATAAATGAGGGCGCGGTGTAATGCGCTGCAAAGCCTCAATCGTTGCGATGGGGATAAAATCAAACGCTCCACTCACCCCGTGACGGGTTGGTTCATGATGACCAAACCCAATATCATGCGGATCAAGACCCAAGGCTTTTGCAACGTCATTTACAGGAGCACCTTGCCCGATATAACGCGGCAATACAGGTGCGCGAAAACGTGCTTTGCCGCGTCCTGCTTTTAAAATCTCAACAGCACATGGAATAATACCTGCGCTGCACTCTAAACCGAAATTGCGTGCGCCTTTACGCCCCCCCTGATCATGAAGTGCGAGTAAAACAGCTGTGCCAATGGTTGGATGGCCTGCAAAGGGTAATTCACTTGCTGGGGTAAAAATGCGCATCTTTGCCCGTTGACGCTTTTCAGTTGGCGGAAATAAAAACACGGTTTCAGAGAGATTGAATTCACGCGCAATAATTTGCATTTTTTCGGTATTAAGCTCATCGCAATCAAGCACAACCGCAAGTGGGTTGCCAGAAAAACGGCGATGCGTAAACACATCCAGCGTAACAAAACGGCGTTTCATTGATTGTCCTGAAAGAAGAGATTCGAAGCAACATCATTGATGCGTCATACGCATTTCGCAAGTACAACGATGCAATGTGGTGTATGCGTTGTACAAAGCAAAGGGGATCATTCAATGTTTGCAGAACTGGCACAAACAATCGCTATGTTTTTTGCAACCATTTCAGATTACGCAATCGCATGGGTTAAGGTGAATGAAGCATGGGCTCCCTTTATTGTGGCTTTGCTGGCATTTTGTGAATCAGTCGCTATTTTATCGCTGATTATTCCTGCTACTGTCATTCTTGTTGGTGTCGGTGCGCTTATCGGTGCATCTGGTATTGAATTTTTCCCCATTTGGTTTGGGGCTGTTTTGGGTGCGTGTTTGGGCGATTGGCTTTCATTTTGGTTTGGGGGGCGTTTTAAAACTGCGATGTATCGCATCTATCCACTTTCAAAACACCCAGAGATTATCACAAAAGGCGAAGCGTTTTTTCACAAATACGGCCCTTGGAGTGTTTTTATTGGGCGTTTTTTTGGCCCATTACGCGCTGTGATTCCACTTGTTGCAGGAATTTTTGGAATGCGTAGGCTGTACTTTCAAATGGCAAATATCTCATCGGGTATGGTTTGGGCATTTGTGCTGTTGGCGCCTGGGGCAGCATTACTGAGTTCATAATGTGTTTAAACGCACTTTCACGAGTTGTTCACTTGATAAGACTAGTGTGCTCTCGCTAATTCCGCGTTTTTTTATCAATAAGGATTGTTTCAATGGTGTCTCGCGCTCTTCTGGTCTCTGGTGCTTTATCGCTTGTGCTAGCGACTGGTGCTTATCACGCAACTCCCTATATTCCTGCTTCACAGGGATCGTGGCTCATTTCATCAGCGCAAGCACAAAGCGCGATGACAATCACCGATGTGAAGGTGGTGTCTGAGTTCGTTACCTACAGTCTTCCGCGGCTTGAGATAACAGGATCAAGTCTTTCCGAAGCGGATGTAAAGGCACTCTTTGACGGTTCAAAGCTAGGTACATTGCATGAAAGACTTGCAAAGTTTTCGGCGCAGGAAATTCGTATTCCTGATTTGATCCTTGATCAGAAGGTTGGAAAAACTATCCAAAAAACGACTTACAAAGACAGCATTTTGAAAAATGTCATCAACGGTAAGATCAGCTCATTTGTCGCTGGCGGCCTCACATTTACCTCGCAAGAAGCAGACAGCAAAACACTTACAGGCACAGGTGGCGAGATAACTGCCGATGAGATTGATCTGACCACAATTGCACAGTTGTATGTTAGCACATCGCCAAACACGCTCGGCAATGAGTTTAAAAAGCTTTATGGCAAATATACTGCAAAAGACTTTGTATTTACGGGCGGAAAAGGCGAAAAAATTACGATTGCACGCATCAATGGCTCTGATTTTAAAGCTAAAGCCGGCACTATGTCATGGACGGACGCGCTTAAAGAATTTTCAGCTGTCGATGATTTCGATAAACTTACTCCTGAAAAGAAAAAAAGCGTCCTCACAGCATTAAGCGATCTGTTCTCTAACATTGATTTGGGCTGGTTTGAAGTTGTTGATCTTGCTGTTAATGACCCCAATGAAGCCAGCAATGCTGTCGTAAAAATTGGGCGTATGGCTTATGGCTCGCCTCAAAGCCTCAATGATTCAATGCGTGAACTTAGACTTGAGAGTTTGTCGGTTACAGCAAAAGACGGCAATGCAAAAATAGGGCTTATCTCTTCAAAAGGCTTTTCCGCACAGTCGACTTTTGATGCGCTTAAAGACGCAGTCCTCAAAGATGATGCAAAATTTGAAAAGGTCAATCCACGTAGCCTCATTCCAACTCTTGGCACATTGCGCTTTGAGGGGCTTGAATTTGATGTACCAGATACCAGCGCAAAAAATAAAAAAGGCCAAAAATCATTGGCGGATGCTGCAACATTGCCAGCTCCAAATATCAAATTTACAGTTAAACAGGCCAGCATAACGGCTGAAAAACCAATCAATGGCATCCCGACGAATATTCAATATGCGGTTGATGGCTTTAACATGCCTTTGCCTGAAAACACGAAAGAAGAAGGTCTCAAAGATCTTGTCGAGATGGGTTATCGCCAGCTCGCCCTTTCATTCGCCTTCAAAGCGGATTGGTTGGAAAGCTCCAAGGAAGTGCGACTTTCTGAAATGAGCTATCGTGGTGAGCAGATGGGATCATACAATACGCGCTTAACCCTTGGAAATATTACGAAGGATGTGTTCAATTTGGATACAGCCGTTGCGACTGTGGCTTTAATGGGAGCCACGGTTAAAACACTCGACATGAATCTTGAAAATGCAGGTCTTTTCGAAAAACTCATTGAACGAGAAGCGAAAAAGGCAAAGAAAACCAGCGAAGAATTGCGCCGTGAATATGCTGCAACTGCTGCGGTTGCCATCCCTGCCCTCCTCGGGAATTCAGAAAACGCTCAACGCATTGCCCAAGCCGTTGCCCGTTTCATCGCAAAGCCCAGCAAGCTTATGATTAGTGCAACATCTAAAAAGCCTGAAGGGCTGGGTCTCACCGATGTGATGAGCGATTTGACACCGCAAGGCGTTCTTGAGAAAATTGATGTTAAGGCAACTGCCGAGTAGTTTATGCATCCTGAATGGCTCAGGGCTTGCTCAACAATCATTTCGTTGAAGTGATACTCCGCTAAATTCAAAATGACGTCTCTTATTTAAGATGACGTCATTTTTATATTTTCACCGACCGCCTCTCAGGGCATCGAGAATCTTACCACCAGCGCGTCCTGAAGATTCTTGACCCAAACGCTGTTGCTCATCTTTAATGGCAGCACGCGTTTTAGGGCCTATCGCGCCTGTTGGCTCGCCCACATCATAACCACGCGATGTAAGAAGGCGTTGCAATTCACGACGCTCTTCACGCGAGAGGGGTGGATCATCTGTTGGCCAAGGTGTTGCAAAATCACCACGCCCTTTAAGACGATCGCTTAAATGTGAAATTGCTAGAGCGTAAGAATCAGCGCCATTATAGGAAAAAGCCGCATCATAATTGCGGAAAACAAGAAATGCGGGGCCATCTCGTCCAGCAGGCAGTAACAAACCCGCCGAGCCTGATCCACCAAGCGCTCCCCCGTCAACGCGCGTGATACCGCGTGATGACCAAGCGCTTAAAGGCTCTTTTGATTTACGTCCTGATACGCCAGAATAACCACGCGGCACGCTGACCTCATAACCCCATGAGGCGCCCGTCACCCATCCCGCTTTTTTCATAAAATTGGCTGTGGAATGAAGTGCGTCCGGAACGGAATCGACGAGATCCCGCCGTCCATCACCATCACCATCCACTGCAAGACGTAAATATGTGGATGGCATAAATTGGGTGTGACCAAACGCACCCGCCCATGAACCCATGAGTTTATCTGAACTGATATCGCCACGTTGCACAATTTGCATTGTCGCAAACAATTCACCTTTGAAATAATCGCGCCGACGTGGTGCATAGCAGGCTAATGTTGAAAGCGATTGAGGCAATGCCCACTTACCACGCTGCTTGCCAAAATCAGATTCAACACCCCATACAGCTACAATCGTATGACGATCAACGCCATATTTTGCTTCAGCTTGTGCGAGTGTACTGCTCCATTGACGCAGCATTGCTTTGCCCTGAGAAACTTTTTCCTCGTCAACCAGTGCGGCTAAATAATCCCATATCGGGGTTTTGAATTCCGGTTGAGAATTCATCAATTCAATAACCTTCATGTCAGGCTGGACACCTGCCATCATGGCATCAAAGGTTGATCCTGAAATCCCACGTCCAGCCGCTTGTGATTTTAAGCCTGAAAGACATGCCGAAAAACTTTCTTGAGCATGAACAGCATTAAGAGGTAAGAGAGCCAGTATCACAAAACACGTGATCTTGATCTTGATGCATAAAAAAGTAGGCATGGTGACCTCGTTAAAAAAACTAATAAGCTTAGATTCCCCGTTAGTTTACAGGTTGTTGTCCTGTTCCAATCACGCGGACAACGCGCTTCTCACCATTTGGTAATGCAACTTCAATTTTGTTACCTGTAGCTTTTGATGCAACCGATTGCGCATCAATGGTTTGAGGGCCTATACCCGACGATTCCTGACTTGCTGTTGGTGCGGCGGCTCCCGCTGCTGCTTCCGCAACAGAGGCAGGATCAGCGACGTCGCTCGCTGCATTGGCACTGGGTTCAACGGTAGCGGTCGCTTCTGGCACAACAGGTTTATTTTTACCTTTTTTGTCCTTCGATTTATCATCAGCTTTTTTGTCTTTGGGTGTAAAACGCGATAATTCTTCCGCTTTTGCTTCCGTTACAAAAATATCGCCTTTACGCCGATCCAGTAACGCTTCGGCCTGACGTAAAGCCTCCGCCCATGTTTGACCAATTTTACGACATCCACAGGCCGGATCAAAATTAGTTTGATACTTTGCGGCATTTGCAAGGTTGCGATAAGGTGTGCCGTCTGATGCAACAGCGTCCTGTATCTCACCAGCTGATGACATAAAATACGCTTTTGTCTCTGTGCCTGGACATAACGACTGGCACATCTCATTCGCGCCACGTCTCCCTTCAGGAAGAACACTCACAGGAAAGAAGAAGCCATCACAGGTGCGAACACACACTGCCCGACCACCACCTAAACGACGATTGCCGAAACCGTCATCATCTTCAGCCTGCATGATCTGACCATCGAGTTCAGGCATAGGATTAATTTGATTCGGAGAGTTGTATGGGTTGCGGCGCGGATCACTATACTGAGGCACATCTTGAGGCGGTGCATTATTGCCTCCACCAAAAAGCGCATCAAATAGACCACGAGGCTGTTGGGGGCGCGCTTCAACTGGAGCAACGCGGCACGCACGATCAATCGCAGCAAGGAGTTGCTGACGACGGGCAGGATTAACACCGCCATTATCAGCCTGTGCTTCAAGCTGAGATAAATTGGCACGCATCCGTGAAATTTGTGCGTTAATCGCCCCGCATTCAGCCGGTGCAGTGTTAAAGAGACCACCGCGATCACAGCCTAGCTGACGCGCATAATTGACAGTACGCTGAAGTTCAACGCTTTGACGGGGCGCGGCTGCGCCAAATTGTGCGCTCTGCCCTCCCCCACTTCCTGCACGATCAAGGGCTGCAAGCTCTGCACGAAACTGATTACACGCCGCAGACTGCGCATGCGCATTATGCCCACTCGTGATTAAAAGCACTGCGGCGAAGGATAGTGTAAAGGCAATCAAAAAGCGCATGAAGTGGCTCATATTTGCGACGCAATAATTACTCTTCTAAGCATTTGGCACAACTCTGGCAAGAAGAGTGTGATCATATTTCTAACTCAACTCTTTCACACGGCGTGCAATCTCTTTCATATCACGCCATGCTAGGCGCTTTTGTAAAGGTTGTCGCAAGAGATAAGCAGGGTGAAGGGTCGCTATTGTAGGAATATCACGTGGTTCTGATTGAATTTGACGCCATTGTCCACGTGTTTTAAGAATGCCCTCTGTTGTTTTGAGCAATGTCTGCGCCGCAATTCCCCCTAAACAAACAATAATATCAGGATTGATCAGCGCGATGTGTCGATCAATAAAGGGTTTGCATATCGCAATTTCATGCGTTGAAGGGGGGCGATTCCCCGGCGGACGCCATGGAATAACATTCGAAATATAAACAAATGTACGATCAAGCCCTATGGCAGCAAGCATCTTATCAAGAAGCTGTCCTGAACGCCCCACAAAGGGCACCCCTTGTCGATCTTCATCTGCACCCGGCGCTTCTCCTATAAACATAACGCGTGCTTGAGGATTACCGTCAGCAAAAACGAGATTATTTGCGGTTAGACGCAAAGCACAGCCTTCAAAAGTGGCCATAACATCCCGCAGTTCTGCGAGTGTTTGCGCTTGTGTTGCCCGTGCATGAGCGATTATCATGGCTTCATCAGTCGCTAAAGACGCGTGCACAGCATTTTGCGCGCTTGAGACAGGCTTGTCTTTCTCTAGTCGTTGTAAAGGCGATGTTTTGGGTGGATTATTGCGTGACAACGCGATTGTGTCGGTTTCAGCACGCGCTTGAATCGATGGCTCACGCTCGAGACCATGCTCCTCCTCAAAACGATTACGCGGTTCATCTTGCAAAGGCGTATTGACCCCGCTTTCAGAATAAAACGACAAAAGAGCGCCATAATCATCATAAAATATAGCGTTCTCGTGCGCTTGAACGTCACGTGATGGAGAGGATTGATTGCGGTCTGTTTCCTGAAAACTCATAAACTGACTTATATCAGGTTTTATGGTGAAATCGAACCTGATTCGACATCATTTTTGCTAGGAGCCACATATGTCAGATAATCCGCGTTTAACGCCCCGTGAGCGGATGGATTATGATGTGGTGATTATTGGCGCCGGCCCTGCTGGGCTTACAACTGCGATTGCGCTCAAACAAAAAGCGTTAGAGCATCAATCAGATGTGAGTGTTGTTGTTCTTGAAAAAGGCGCTGAGGTTGGCGCACATATTTTATCAGGAGCTGTTATCGACCCCAGTGGGCTTGATCAGCTTGTACCGTACTGGCGCAACGATCCAGATTGTCCGCTTAAAACGCCCGTCACAGAAGATCGGTTTTATGCTTTAGGGCCAGCAGGTGCTGTGCGTCTACCCAATATGATGATGCCGAAACTCATGAATAATCATGGTTGTTTTGTTGGCTCACTTGGCGATGTCAGCCGTTATCTTGCACGGACTGCTGAAAGTCTCGGTGTTGAAATCTATCCTGGATTTGCCGCCGCCGAAGTGCTTTATGGTGATCAAGGGGAAGTTGTAGGCGTTGCCACCGGCGATATGGGAGTTGAACGCGATGGAAAACCCTCATCAGCCTTCACGCGCGGCATGGAACTTCATGGACGCTATGTGATTTTTGCTGAAGGGGCACATGGTTCCCTGACCAAACAAATCATAAAACGTTTCAAGTTGAATGAGTATAGTGAGCCACAAAAATATGGCATAGGTTTTAAAGAGTTATGGCGCATTCCTCAATCGAAACATAAAGCTGGATACATTCAGCATAGCTTCGGCTGGCCTCTCAATAACACAACCGGTGGGGGATCATTTCTTTATCATTATGGCGAAGATATTGTTTCAGTTGGGTTTGTCGTTCATCTCAATTATGACAATCCGACACTCTCGCCATTTGATGAATTTCAACGGTTTAAAACGCATCCGTTAATTCGCGAGATGTTGGACGGCGGCACACGCTTGTCATATGGTGCGCGTGCGATCACTGAGGGCGGATACCAGTCCGTGCCTCGCCTGAGTTTTGCTGGTGGCGCGTTGGTTGGGTGTGCGGCTGGATTTGTTAATGTGCCTCGTATTAAAGGCTCACACAATGCGGTGATGTCTGGTATTTTGTGTGCGCAACACTTGTTTGACGCGCTCAAAAGTGGGCGGCGCGGTGACGAGCTGACGGATTATAATAACTGCTGGCGAGAGTCTGCGATCGGGCGCGATCTTTATCCTGTTCGGAATGTGAAACCACTCTGGTCACGTTTTGGCACTGCACTTGGTGTAACCCTCGGCGGACTTGATATGTGGTTGCAGGAGAAGCTTAAAATTTCACTTTTCGGTACGCTCAAGCACGGCAAAGCGGATCATGAAACGTTGAAGCCTCTCACTGAAGTGCGCGCTCTGACTTATCCAAAGCCCGATGGTATCGTCAGTTTTGATAAGCTATCCTCTGTTTTTATCTCTGGGACAAATCACGCAGAGAACCAACCTTGCCACCTTGTGCTCACTGATCCCACAATACCCATTAGAGATAACCTGCCAAATTATGGCGAACCAGCGCGCCTTTATTGTCCTGCAGGTGTTTATGAAGTGGTATATGACGATGAGGCCGCAAAAACGCATCCGCGCTTTGTTATTAATGCGCAAAACTGTGTTCACTGTAAAACGTGTGATATTAAAGACCCTGCACAAAATATTACGTGGGTCGTGCCTGAAGGTGGTGGCGGCCCCATGTATTCGGGGACTTGAGTTCAAACCTAATCAAACATTGAGCTAATGCCAAAATTATTGCTGAAGTCAGCGCCATAATTTTTGAGTGATGGATATTCTTGAGGATTAAAATCATTGCCATAAGACTCTTGCGATAAATCATAATCATTAGCTTCTTGGTTATTTTTATTTTGTCTGTCTTTTCCCCCATTGTTTTGGGGTGGCAGTAATTGATTGTTGTTGGATTTATCATTCAATGATGGCTGATCATCTTTAGACATGTACTGATCTAAATATCCATCTTTATTCATTTTGCCATCGTCAGGGCGATAACCTGCATCATAAATTTCTTGTTTAAAGCCTTTTAACATGTCGATTTCGCTATAAAGGCTTTCCAATATAATCATGTTAGTCTGTTTATCGCCGATGCCTTTTGTCACGGCTTGTTCCCAAAGGGGAATGTCTTTAACGAGATAATCTTTGTAGAAGTGATCAATAAATCCAACCAATTTATCATTTTTGGCGCTGTTGAGTGTTTTATTGTTGTCTTTGCCCGATATACGATCGTTGAGTTCCGTTGTTACAAGTGCAATGGCTTGTTGCGCCTCACTAAAGCGACCGGCAAGCAAACTGTAATCTTCCATTGTCTCAACAGATTTGAGAGACGCTGCACTATTTGTTTTATTATCTGACTCACTGATTGGCATAGTAAGCTCGCACGATTATGACGTTACAGAGTTATTGTACGAGAGCTTATCACACCGCAAAAAAAGGAAAAATTTAACCGCTTGTTAATTTTAAATTAAACGGTTAATGGCTTTAAAGGCATCCATAAAAACTTGTTTAGCCTCATTTGCCTGCACTGGCTCAAGATAGCTCAGTGTTGCTTTCGATAACGGCAATGGTGAGCCAAAAAACTTCTCAGCCTCTTCTTTTTGAAATCCAGCTAGATGTATGGCTTCAAGGTAGGCAGCCGCACGATCAGCCTTTTTTGTCAAACGCGATAATGCGGGAGAAGGTTTTGCAGGCAAACCAAATCGAATGTGAATGGCCTCAAGCAAACGGTTCTCAATCGTTTTATATGTTTCACCAACGGCGGCTTTAAAGGGTGAAATAATATCACCAATGACATACTCAGGCGCATCATGAAGCAGGACAATAAGGCGCGATTGTGCGTCAAGGTCAGGCTGGATGTGACACGCAATGTGTTCAACAAGCACGCTATGCTGTGCAACAGAAAAAATATGCGCACCCTTGGTTTGACCATTCCACCGCGCCATTCGTGAGAGACCATGCGCAATATCTTCAATCTCAACATCCAGCGGTGATGGATTAAGCAGATCAAGTCTGCGCCCTGATAACATTCTCTGCCATGCCCGTGGCTCAAGCGCTGATGATTTTACGCGCGGCATATTAGAGGTTCACCTTCATTTGCGCACATTCCTCATGGCGAAAGCATCCAACCAGATGATCATTGACCATGCCAACGGCTTGCATAAAGGCGTAAATGATGGTTGGGCCACAAAAATTAAAGCCTTTTTTCTTGAGATCTTTAGAGAGTTTCTCAGAAATCAAGGTTTGGGTTGGCACATCTTTCATTGAGTTAAAACGATTTTGAATGGGTTGCCCATCGACATAATCCCACAGATAGTGGGCAAACCCCTGCCCTTCCTGTATCGCAAGATAAGCGCGCGCACTGGTGATGCTTGATGTAATCTTGGCACGATTACGCACAATGCCTGCATTATTCATGAGGCGCTCAATGTCTTGATCATTCCAGCGCGCGATTTTTTCAGGATCAAAGTTTTCAAACGCTTCACGAAACGCATCGCGCTTTCTGAGAATGGTGATCCACGACAACCCAGCCTGAAATCCATCAAGCAACAACTTCTCGAATAACGCCTGATCATCCGTTTCAGGTACACCCCATTCAGTGTCGTGATAGGCCACATAGACAGGATCAACCCCTGGCCAAGGGCATCGGCTTTTGCCGTCAGGATGCTGGATGAGGGAGGTGTTTTTTTCTGACATGGGAGGGGTTGTAAAGGCTGCAATAGATTGAGGCAAGGCCTTTCAAGATGACCGTTTACACTCTTAAAAAGCCATATTCATAAACTTGTGGAATGAGTTTTTCGCTCAAGGCCTTGTATGCGTTTTCAAACGGTTTGAAGTCAACTGGGGCGCTATTATCTTCCAGATTACGAGCTTTAAGGGCGTTGCGGATTTGATACCACCCGACATCAGCGCGGTTCAGTTTATATTCCTCACGCACGGGATAAGGCGGTATTTGTGTGAAGTAGGCACGCCACAACTCTCGCCCTGCATTAAGAACTGCGAGGGCTTCAGGCGAGAGACTGTTGATGCCCATAGCGTCATGGCAAGGCCTGTCCTTGCCATCCACGACTTCGACACCTTCTAAACGCTCTGTGTTTCCAAAGACGTGGATACCCGCAACAAGTGCGGGCATGACGGTTGAGGTTTCGGTGCTCGCTGCTACACCGTCATTGCGAGGAACGTAAGTGACGAAGCAATCCATCTTTTCTTCATCTGGATTGCCGCGTCGGACGATGTCCTCCTCGCAATGACGGTAAAGCGAAGCCAAATATTGCACCATAAAATCGCTCTCGAAACGATCGGGTGCGCCGACCTCCACCTCCGTGAAGGGGATGAAGTGGTTGACGATACTCCACTTTTTGCCATTCCATTCGAGGTTATCGGCGCTGGCTGTTCTATTTTTTCTATTAAATAACATAAAAATTAAACAATCATTTTTTAACTCATGAGTTAATGGGTTGGTGGGTTGCAAAAACTGATCGCGGTCGTTGATCCATGTGGGTTTAATAAGACCACGAACAGAAAAAACAATGGCAGATTGCCAAAGGTTATTTGGAGTAATATAAAATCCATTTCCACTTCCAAAAACAGAAGAGTAAAGAGTTGTTTCTTGTTCTGCGTGTTGCAGATCATTTACACCGCAGTGCATATAGCCAATTGCGTTCTTTGACCATGTTTTAACTCTTGGCACTGCAACCATAGGGGAAGTTGTGTTTTTTAATGGTAAAACAGCCTCTTTATTTGCTTTTGGACGATTTATCCAAGTGTTTAAGTATGAACTTTTAGGTAAATTATAAAACAATTTACTACCAATCGGCTTTGCATCTTTATCCAATACATCAACTGATATTTCTGTAATAGGTGTTTTCTTTTTTGAAAGCTGATTGGTTTCCCAGATCAAAAAACCAATCGGGAAGTTGCCAGTTAAACCATCAAAGGCTTTGGAATGGACGATAAAACCGCCTTTAAATTCTGCATTCCAATTTTCGCGGAACTTTTCAAAATTAGGTGCGTTCACATATTTAAGCGTGCTAAACATGGCAATGGTGGCGGTGGGGATTTCTTGCGCGATGCGTGCTAAAAACTGCGTGAACAACTCATTACTGGCTTTACCACGATCTTTCATTAGTAAAGTCACTTGTGTTTTTGCCACACCTGCTTTTTTATTCTCTTTGCCAGTTACATCTTCGGCTAAATAGCCACGATTGGTTGCCTCCGCATAAGGCGGGTTGATCAGCACCAGAAACTTTTTATTGCCAGCTTTGGCGGCGGCAATCGCATCTTGCAGGCTTTGCGGGATTTTGTTCGTTAGCCCATAATCAATTTGCCCAAATTCGTTAATATCATCATTGAGATAATCATATTGAAAGCGGGTGGCGGCAACGCAGGTTTTGGTGGCGCGCATCAC
The DNA here is from genome assembly GCA_044356745.1 of Beijerinckiaceae bacterium. Classification (GTDB taxonomy): domain Bacteria; phylum Pseudomonadota; class Alphaproteobacteria; order Rhizobiales; family Beijerinckiaceae; genus JBIKVP01. Next base: position 25,925 of record JBIKVP010000020.1, read on the forward strand.
GTCCACATCCGCCTGATCCAGCGTTGACATAAAAATATTGCGCGGGTTGGAGTGTTTAACCTCCAAATTGCCCACACCACAGCACATATCCCACACCACATAATCACGCTGCCAGTTTTTGCCCAAGGTTTCGTTTAGCAGATCATAGGCTTTATCCACCACATTGAGCGGCGTGTAATACGCGCCCTTGAAACTGCGCTCATCCAGCGGGATCAAGCTATCGCGCCGCTCCAGCAAATAATTGCGATATTCGGCTTTGGGCGGGCGGTGATAAATCGCCCAAAATTGGCGATACCCCTCCTTGTTGCCAAGCGCATAAATTTTTCCCTCGAGCGCAAATACGGGCGCATTGTTTTTGTGCAGCAGTTCAGCGGGCAAATCATCATGGGTGGACAGCGTGCCATCGTGCATAATATCGGCAAAAAAGAGCAGCGCGTATTTTTCCTCTGGCACGCCGCCAATCTCGCGCCCAATCATCGCCACCCATTTATCAAACACCTGCTTGAGGTTATCGGGCGTGATCTGTGTGCGGATGATCTCGCCCGATTTAATCGCCGCCTTGACGGTAGCGATAAACTCCTCCTCGTGCGTTGCGATTTTATAGGAGACAAAATGCGTGCCGATGTGCGCAGAAACAATATCCAGAGCCTCTTTGGGGTATTGGCTCGCGGATTTTCCCCACTTAATGATTTTTTTGTCGAGCAGCGGCATCACATCCGATGTTTTCATCAGCGCGGCTTTTTCGGTGTCAATCACCGCTAAAAAGGGCGGGGTTGGCTCGCCCTTGTTCAGCGCCTCTTGCACATAATGCAAAAGCTGCGTGAACATCGCATAGCTGGAATTGCCTGCACCGTGCTTTGCCTCAAACCAAATTTCCTTGGTGCGAATATCCACCAAGTCTTTGTTATAGCTCTTTAAACCCAACGCCTTGATGTAAATATCCTTTACATCTTCTTCCGTTTTGGCGGTTTTGAGAGCAGCATAAAGGGGAGAAAAAGTCATTGGTAGGCTTTCACACGTAAAGACACATGCTCTTAATGCATCATCAACGGATCGTCGGCAAGGGCGAGTTCTGCCGCTTGTAGACGTTTGATTTCATCGCGTAGACGCGCTGCTTCTTCAAAGTTGAGATCGCCCGCAGCGGCTTTCATGCGTTTTTCCATATCGGCAAGCACGGCTTTAAGATTATGGCCGATGGTGAGCACATCTTTCGCGACGCCTGTATCCACCGTGACGTGATCACGCTCATACATGCTGCCCATAATATCGCCAATCGCGCGTTTGATTGTCGCGGGTGTGATGCCGTGTTCCTCGTTATAAGCCTGCTGCTTGGTGCGGCGACGGCTCGTTTCATCCATCGCCCGTTGCATGGAGCCTGTGACACGATCACCATACAAAATCACCTTGCCATCAACGTTGCGCGCGGCACGGCCTATGGTTTGAATCAGCGATGTTTCTGAGCGCAAAAAGCCCTCTTTATCTGCATCAAGCACAGCAACAAGGGCACATTCAGGAATATCAAGCCCCTCACGCAAGAGGTTGATGCCAATGAGCACATCGAACGTGCCCAAACGTAAATCACGCAGGATTTCGATGCGCTCCAGCGTATCAATGTCCGAATGCATGTAGCGCACGCGGATACCGTTTTCATGGAGATATTCGGTGAGGTCTTCCGCCATACGTTTTGTGAGTGTGGTGACAAGGGCGCGATAGCCTTCACGCGCAATGCGTTTGACCTCGCCAAGCAAATCATCGACCTGATTTTTAGCGGGGCGTACATCAATCACCGGATCAATAAGACCTGTCGGGCGAATGACTTGCTCAACGAACACACCGCCTGTGCGCTCCATTTCCCACTTTCCGGGAGTCGCCGACACATGCACGCTTTGTGGACGCATTGCATCCCACTCTTCAAAACGCATTGGGCGGTTATCAAGGCAGGACGGCAAGCGAAAGCCATATTCAGCGAGCGTGGCTTTACGCCGAAAATCGCCCTTATACATCGCGCCAATTTGCGGTACGGTGACATGGCTTTCATCGGTAAAAAGTAGCGCGTTTTCAGGTAGATATTCAAACAGCGTTGGCGGTGGCTCACCCGGTTTGCGCCCTGTGAGATAACGCGAGTAGTTTTCAATGCCAGAACACACGCCCGTTGTTTCCAGCATTTCCAGATCAAAGGTTGTGCGCTGATCAAGGCGCTGCGCTTCAAGCAACCGATTTTGCTTGTTCAATTGCTCTAGGCGGATTTTCAGCTCTTCTTTGATGCCCTTCATCGCCTGTTGCAGCGTGGGGCGCGGGGTGACGTAGTGCGAATTTGCGTACACTTTCACCTGATTGAGCGATGCGATTTTATGCCCTGTGAGCGGATCAAATTCCGTAATCGCTTCAATCTCATCGCCAAAGAGCGAGATACGCCAACCCCGATCCTCATAGTGGGCAGGAAACAGCTCAATCACATCACCGCGCACGCGAAATGTGCCACGCGTAAAATCAAGATCCGAGCGCTTATATTGAAGAGCAACCAGATCAGCGAGGAGTTGTCGCTGCTCAATGCGCTCACCCACTTTCAGCTCAAACGTCATAGCGGTGTAGGTTTCCACCGAGCCAATACCGTAAATGCACGATACGGATGCAACGATGATCACATCGTCACGCTCAAGCAATGAGCGGGTTGCGGCGTGGCGCATTCGGTCGATCTGCTCATTGATCGTGCTCTCTTTCTCAATATAGGTATCTGAGCGCGGCACGTAGGCTTCAGGCTGATAATAGTCATAATACGAAACGAAATATTCAACCGCGTTATCAGGAAAGAATGATTTAAACTCGCCATAAAGCTGTGCGGCCAGTGTTTTATTCGGAGCTAAGATAAGCGCAGGGCGTTGTGTTGCTTCAATCACCTTCGCCATTGTGAAGGTTTTTCCTGAACCTGTAACGCCTAGCAAAACCTGATCATGCTCATTTTCTTGAATGTTTTTGACAAGCTCCGCAATCGCAGTGGGCTGGTCACCCGCAGGTGTGTAATCCGTCACCATACGAAACGGAATGCCGCCTTCTGATTTTTCAGGACGCTGTGGCCGATGCGGAACCCACGGTGCATTCTGCTCACGAAAAGCAGGATCGCCTTGCGCAAGCAGCTCTTCAAGCGCGGCAAATGTTGCAGCGGCAGGACGTGGCAGATTGTCATCGTCATCATCATCAACGAGGTTACGTTTCGCCCTGTCTTCACGATCCTGAAGGCGCTCACGCACAGTGCGTTTGGGCTTTTCTTTAATGTCAGGTTGATTAAGAAGCGGAATACCCAGCTTTTTCGCCATACGCGGCGTTAAATTCTTGATGCCCCCCGCATCGTATCCTGCTTGTGACGCTTCTTCAAAGCCATTGGGCACTTCTGCGATAGTGGAGGGCTGTATGCGATTGAGCGCAGGATTAAGCAACTCCGCTAAATGCGGTGCAAGCGGCTTCAACGTGGGCTTGCTCGCCTTTGATGACCGTACCGACTTAGGCGGCAGCGTTGTTTTAGAAGAGCCAGACGTTTTTCTCATGGGTGTAATATGGCCATGATGTCCAGATTTGACAAGGACATTGCCTTAAAAGGCATTTTAAAAAAAACCATTCAAACTTCATACAATGTATATTAAAAATTAAATATATACCCCTCACATTTGAAGAGTTGGTGTCTGAAGTATTTTGAAGTTATCGGATAGGCGGTCAACCCATAATCGTGCTTTTTGCGGAAAAG
>JBIKVP010000021.1:0-29433 GCA_044356745.1 Beijerinckiaceae bacterium
TCGGTGCGGTGGCGTTTCAAAAGCTCCTGCCGTTGATCCGGTTCTAAAAGCGTACCCATACCAAATTGGAATCAAAACAACCTTAATAAAAAGATAACGCCAACTCTTCACTCACGAGGGGTATATAATGGATTTAATCAATAATTTGATATGAGTGCTGATGATCTCTCCTTTACTCCGTTACATTATGCTGCCCTTTAGTTTGATGGGAGCAACATTTTATGGCTTTGATCAAGTTTCCGTTGAGCTTTACAAGCTTGATCTGGTGAAGCAGATTAATAAACGTGTTGAGCATGAAGCATCGCAAACACGTCCCGCAACCGCAGACATGATGGTGCGACAAGCATTAAGAGACACATCAAGCCAGTTTAAGCAAAAGGGATTGCCCTTTGATTATACGTTGACACGTCAGCCTGAGCGTATTGATGTGAACGTGTCTACACTTTACAAAACACGTCTGTCCAAGTTTGTAGGCAAACCTGATCTTAAAGCTGATGTGAAGCTATCTTTTGATGTCGCCCGTTGAAACACCGTACTCTAAACACCCTCAACATGCTGAGCTTCTCGCACAAGCGATCTCACTTCTGAACACCGTCACCACCGCGTCGCTTGGCACACTGCAAGAAAATGGTGCGCCATGCGTTACACTCGTCAATATCGCGCGCACGCATCAAGATGAAATATTACTGTGTCTATCGGGTTTGTCTTTGCACACACAAAATTTGATTCATGATGCACGGGTTTCTTTGCTTTTGGTCAAATCAGGAAAAGGCGATCCACTCACCCACCCGCGCTTAAGTGTATTTGGTGAGGCAATCCCTCTTGGATCACCTGATGATCACCCTGAACAGCGAGAGTGTTTTCTCAAAACCCATCCAAAGGCAAAAATTTACATGCCATTGCCCGATTTCCGTTTCTGGCAAGTCAAAATCACATCGGCTCATTTGAATGGTGGCTTTGCTCGCGCCGCAAACTTTGATGCAGGTCAATTATCTCAGGCGCTCAGGGATTCCCTAATAAAGATTTAACATGCCCCTCTTGAGATTAGAGCAGCAAAAGACTATAGCCACGCTTAGGTGGTGTGATAACGCGTTTTGGGTCTTAAAGGCACAAGCGCAATCAATGCGTAGATCATGTGATCAAGGAGAGTCGGCGTGAACAATACAGGGCTTTATAATAACGCATATGGCGCGGCGGAATCAGGTTTAAAAGATCTGGCTTCAGTCGCTTGGAATTTAGAAGCGCCTGCCCTTTATGAGGAATCGTTGCGTCGTTCAGAAACGCGCATCGCTAAAGGCGGCGCGATTGTGGCTGATACCGGCATCCACACAGGACGCTCCCCAAAAGATAAATTCATTGTGCGTGATGCACTGACCGAAGACGCCGTATGGTGGGATAATAACGGGGCGATAAGCTCGGATCAGTTTGATGTTCTTTACGCTGATTTTCAGGCACATGTTGCGGGCAAAGAAATGTTCGCGCAAGACCTCTATGGTGGCGCTGATCCTGCACATCGCGTGCGGGTGCGCGTCTTTACAGAATATGCATGGCATTCGCTTTTCATCCGCAATTTATTGGTGCGTCCTACAGCTGAAGACCTCAAAAGCTTCTTGCCAGAAATGACAATCATTGATCTCCCCTCTTTCAAGGCCGATCCAGCGCGTCATGGCTGCCGTTCTGAAACGGTCATAGCCTGTGATTTCACACGCAAAATCGTGCTCATTGGCGGTACGTCTTACGCAGGTGAGATGAAAAAATCCGTGTTTACATATTTGAACTTTGTGCTGCCCTCGCACAACATTATGCCAATGCATTGCTCGGCGAATGTGGGATCCGCCAATGATGTCGCGGTGTTTTTCGGCTTATCAGGAACAGGAAAAACCACGCTCTCCGCTGATCCAACACGCACGTTAATCGGTGATGACGAGCACGGCTGGGGGCCTGGTGGAGTCTTTAACTTTGAAGGGGGATGCTATGCAAAAACCATCCGCCTCTCCCGCGAGGCAGAACCAGAAATTTTTGCCACGACAGAGCGTTTTGGCACCGTACTAGAGAACGTCACGCTTGATCCGATCACGCATGTTCCTGATTTTGATGATAGCTCAAAAACAGAAAACACACGGTGTGCATACCCGCTTGATTTCATTCCCAATGCGAGCATCACAGGGCGTGCGGGAATGCCTAAAAATATTGTGATGCTAACCTGCGATGCCTTCGGTGTCCTACCTCCCATCGCAAAGCTCACAGCCGCCGAAGCGATGTATCACTTCCTCTCAGGTTACACCGCAAAAGTTGCAGGAACCGAAAAAGGGGTGACAGAGCCACAAGCGACATTCTCCACCTGCTTTGGTGCACCTTTTATGCCGCGTCACCCCTCAGTTTATGGCAATTTGCTTCGTGATCTGATCGCAAAGCATCATGTCGATTGTTGGCTGGTCAATACAGGCTGGACGGGTGGAAAGTATGGTGTGGGTCGCCGCATGCCTATTCGCGCAACACGTCGCCTTTTAAGCGCTGCGTTGGACGGCTCGCTCAACCGTGTTGAATATCGCCGCGATCCTTATTTTGGTTTTGCCGTGCCCGTCTCCGTACCCGGTGTTGAACCACATATTCTCTACCCTGTAAAAACATGGGCGAATAAAGCAGAATTTGCCGACACAGCCAAAAAACTCGTGCAAATGTTCCGCCAGAACTTCACAAAGTTTGAAGCCCATGTCGATGACTCGGTAAAAGCCGCAGCGCCCAGTCTTTCAATTGCGGCTTGAAGCGCAATGACAAAAAGTGGGCACCGGTTTTTGTCAAAAATCGTGCGACAGATAAAGACCTATAGCATGTTTAGCAAAAGTGTATGCGGTTTTGCGTTAAAAACATGCGATAAGCAAAGAGTCTAAGATGGCTCCGTTTGATGGCGTCACACTTGTTATTGGTGCAGGCGTCATTGGACTCGCATGTGCAGCCACGATTGCGCGCCGCGGTGGACAAGTTATCATCGCGGAAAGCGCAGACACGATTGGAAGCGGCATTTCCTCGCGCAGCAGCGAGATTGTTCACGGCGGCATGTATTACGCGCCCGATACACTTAAGGCACGTCACTGTATGCGTGGGCGGCGTATGCTCTATGAATACGCTGATGAACACAACATCCGTTATAAAAAAATCGGCAAGCTTATCGTTGCCAACACAGAGCGTGAACGCAGACAAATTGAGACGATTTACACGCAGGGTATGGAAAATCACGTCGAAGGCATTGAGCTCATAGGCGGGGCAACGGCAAAGCTGATTGAACCAAACCTGAAATGCATTGCCGCTGTTCTCTCTCCTGAGTCAGGCATTATCGATTCGCACCAGCTCATGCTTTCATTACGCGGTGAGCTTGAAGATTATGGCGGTATGATCGCCTTTCGCACAAAAATCAAACAACTGGTTGGTCATTCCCATAACTGGACAGCCGTTTATGATGATCCGGGCGGAACAGGGCGCTTTGAAGTGCAACGCGTGATTAATGCAGCGGGATTTGGCGCGCACAAAATCGCTTCTTATACCGAAGGCTATCCGCGTGCGCGTGTTCCCACATTGCATTATGTTAAAGGGCATTATTTTTCGTGCCGTGGGCCAGCACCTTTTTCTAAACTGATTTATCCCGCGCCCGTTGATGGCGGTCTTGGTGTACACCTAACATTTGATTTAAATGGTCGTATGAAATTTGGCCCCGACGTCACATGGATTAATCAGGAAAATTATGACTTTGACCAAACACGCATTGATTATTTTTATGCCCGTATTCGCACCTATTGGCCAAATCTTCCCGATGGCGCTTTAACGCCTGATTACACAGGCATTCGCCCTAAACTTACAGGACAAAACGAGCCGCCGTGTGATTTCATCATTGATGGGCCAGATGAGCACGAATTAAAAGGGCTTGTGCACTTGTTTGGTATTGAATCGCCGGGATTAACAGCTTGCCTGTCCATCGCCCGCCGTGTCGCAAAAGTGCTGGAGATTACGGGATAAAATTACCCGCTAATGATAGAGAGCATCTCTTCAACAGCGTCTTTTGCCGCTAAAACCTTGCCTTCATCACGTCCGCGCACCACAATTTGACTGCGAAAGCCGCCTTGATGAAATGACGGATAAGAGCCAATGCCCACGTCGGGATGCTGTTGAGCTAACGCGGCGAGCGCCGTCGTGTAAAGACCTTCGGTAATAGCACCACAATCGATCGTTGCCACATGAATCCGCTGACCCGTCCGCAATGTAGGCGCAACATCATCGAGCATCACCTGCATGATGTGAGGCACACCAGCCATCACAATAACATTCTCAATACGAAATCCCGGCGCTTTTGAAATGGGATTGTTAATCAGAGTTGCCCCGTGTGGAATGCGTGCCATGCGTCGGCGTCCTTCATTTAAATCAGGCTCGGCATAACGCTCGCGCAGCATCAAGAGGGCCTGCTCATTTTCATCAATCGGCACGTTGAAAGCATGAGCAACACAATCGGCGGTTATGTCATCATGCGTGGGGCCAATACCCCCCGTTGTAAAAAGGTACGTATAAGTTTTACGTAACGCATCAAGCGCTTCAATGATGCGTTCTTTGACATCCGGCACAATCCTCACCTCGCGCAGATCAATGCCGATATTCGTGAGATATTCCGCGATATAGCCTATATTTTTATCTTTTGTGCGACCAACGAGAATTTCATCGCCGATAACGAGAATGGCAGCAGTAATAACAGCTTGTTCCACGAGGGCTTACTTTCTAATTGATTTTTCTATTGCACCATTGCCATGATTCGCGCATCAGTGGCATCATGCAGTTTTCAACGCCACTCATTGAAGGACGTCTGATAAAGCGCTACAAGCGTTTTTTAGCCGATGTCGCATTATCCTCAGGTGAAATTGTCACCGCTCATTGTGCTAATCCCGGCTCAATGCTGGGGCTCACAACGCCTGATGCACGGGTTTTTCTCTCCCATTCTCCTCATCCCAGCCGTAAACTTGCCTATTCTTGGGAGATGGTGGAAGGCGTAGAGGATGCGAATAAAGGTCTGATGATTGGTATCAATACATCGCACCCAAACCACCTTGTTGAAGAAGCCCTTTATGCGGGTCACATCCCTGAACTGAGCGGGTTTGCAACGCTTAAGCGCGAAATCAAATACGGCGCAAACAGCCGTATTGATCTGCTTTTAACGTCATCAGATGCGCAAAGCACTTATGTTGAAGTAAAAAATGTTCATTTGATGCGGCAACGCGGTTTAGCCGAATTTCCTGATTCAGTGACATCACGCGGTACAAAGCATTTACATGAGCTCGCACAAATGGTGGCACAAGGTCATCGCGCAGTGATGCTTTATGTCATTCAAATGCAGGCAGAGCATTTTACGCTCGCCCACGATATCGACCCTGTTTATGGCAAAGCATTTGATGAGGCACACGCCAAAGGCGTTGAAGCTTTAGCTTACACCTGCCATGTTTCACCAACAGCCATTACGCTTGATCAACAAATACCTGTTAAAGCATATTGCGCAAAAGTGGATACCGGTTTTGCGTAACAACATGCGACAAAACAAAAATAAAAAGCGCTGATCAGATTTTATCAGATCAGAGCGCTTGAACGCTCATAAACAAAATTAAGCCGTGTACGCACGAGACACGTGTAACCGCTCGCTTCAAGTAACGCAGCAAGATCGGTTTGCCAGCGCCCACTACCATCCTCAAGAATAATCAGCCTTGGCCATACTTCAGGCGAGGCCTCGCGCAGAAAAGGCACGAGAATTAAATCTTCTGCCCCTTCCACATCAAGCTTGATGCCATCAAGCCCCTCTAAACCTTCTTGAATCATGAGTTCGCGCAACGTCATTGCTGGAACACGAATGCTCTCAGTTTGGCTGGAGCCAATGATTTTCACGCTTGATTCGCCCTTATTTTTAGGATCAAGAAACAGCGTTAGCTCACCCGCTTTATCGGAAATCGCACAGGCCAGAGCTTTCACCGTGCCAAAAGGATTAAGGCCTATATTATTGACAAGACGATCAAAAATATCAGGTTGCGGCTCAACCGCGATAATTTTTGCGCCCTGACCCGCGCGTGCCGCGACAAAAAGCGCATAGGCTCCAATGTTCGCCCCAATATCAATAAAGCGAAATCCTGTGGTGATACGCGCTTCGAGTAAATCCCGCTCTACTTTGTCAAAATACTGCGGCGTAAATAAAATGCGTTTCTCGCACACATTTTGATAAGGAAAGAGCCTAAAATTCACACCAAAGCGGACAACATCGACAAAACGCCCCCATAAGATGAATAATCCGATGCGACGCACTGAAAATGCAATACGTTTGCCAAGCCATGATGCAGGCATCCGTTGTGTGAGTGCCATAATGCCTCTCAACACAACGCTAGGTAAAAAATAGCCAAAAGGCTTGTCATCAAAGGTCAAGAGGCCACTCCCGTAACAGGTTACAACTCTAGGCTCTAGAGCCTGTCTTTAGATTTAGGATTGATTAAGAGATGAAGCAATTTTATTCACAAGCAGGAGAGAAGGCGATGGAAGAGCTGATCTCTTTCGAGCCTTTTCGACGAACTTGTGGACAAAATTGCCATCTCCCTTTGGACTGCCTCGTCACGCATCGATCTGGTTCGTCGCCAGTCTCGACCGATGCACCACATCGCTCTTCAACTGGCTCTTGCCATATCGCTATAGCTTTTCGCTTGTGCGAAAAGCGTTAACAAAAAACTTGGGCGGGAGCAGCTTAATCCATTCTAAATCTAAAGACAGGCTCTAATCATCTTCACGAGAAGTGTCCAGAAAACCCTTCAAATCTCCTAACACAGGCTTCAAAAGCTTGACGACAAGTAGTTCGACAGTCCATCATCATAAAATGATGGATACTGACACAACAACACCGCTCCGCAGACAGCACGGGGTGATTAGAATTCACGGATCAGAGGCCTTTGCAGGGATGCGTAAGGCGGGACAGCTCACGGCTCAAGCCCTTGATCTGATGGTTGAACATGTCCGACCGGGCGTAACCACAAACACCTTGGATAAAATTGCTTTTGAATTTGCCCGTGATCACGGCGCAGCACCCGCTCCATTATTCTATCGCGGGTTTCCGAAATCAATTTGCACCTCCATTAATCACGTGGTCTGTCATGGTATTCCTGATGACAAACCTTTGCGTGAAGGCGATATCGTCAATATTGATATCACCCTTGTTGTTGATGGGTGGCATGGTGATGCCAGCCGCATGTATTATGTGGGCGATGTGCCCCGCAAAGCACAGCGTTTGTGTGAAGTCACTTACGAATCGCTCTTACGTGGTATTGGCGCAGTCAAAGCAGGGGCGCATGTCGGGGATATTGGTGCCGTTATTCAAAGTTTTGCCGAAGCAGAGCGCTGCTCTGTGGTGCGTGATTTTTGCGGTCATGGGTTAGGACAGCTTTTTCACGATGAGCCCAGCGTGTTACATGTCGGCAAGAAAGGTGAAGGGGCAGAGCTCAAAGCGGGTATGATCTTCACGATTGAACCCATGATCAATTTAGGGCGTTATGATCTTAAAGTGCTGTCTGACGGATGGACAGCGGTCACACGGGATCGGGCACTTTCGGCGCAATTTGAGCATTCAATTGGTGTCACAGAAACAGGCTGTGAGATTTTCACCCTCTCCCCAAAAGGGCTTGATTTTCCCGCCCATCCGCGCACGCTTTCATAAAGGTCTAAAAGCGGTGTCAGAGCAACGTGATGATCCCCATTATCAAGGCCATCGGGATCGATTGCGGACGCGATTTTCACATACGGGCGGGGAAGCACTCCCTGATTATGAATTGTTAGAGCTGATCCTTTTTCGCTCCATTCCACGCCGTGATGTCAAACCGCTTGCCAAAGAACTGATCAAACGCTTTGGCTCGTTTGCACAGGTGCTCGGTGCGCCGCTCGCACGATTGACTGAAGTGAAAGGCGTGGGTGCAAGTGTCGCGGAAGATCTTAAAATTATCGAAGCAGCAGCAAAGCGCCTTGCGAAGGGAGAAGTCGCCAAGCGCCCGATCCTCAGTTCATGGGCGAGCGTGATTGATTATTGCAGAGCGGCAATGGCCTTTGCTGAAAAAGAGCAATTTCGTTTGTTGTTTCTTGATAAACGCAACGGGTTGATTGCTGATGAAGTGCAGCAAAGCGGAACAGTCGATCATACCCCTGTCTACACGAGAGAAGTGATCAAACGCGCTTTGGAACTCTCGGCCAGTGCGATTATTCTCGTGCATAACCATCCCTCAGGCGACCCAACCCCCTCCCCAGCCGATATTCGCGTCACACGCGAAATCATGGAGATTGCAAAGCCAATGGGCATTGAAGTGCATGATCACATCATCGTGGGACGCGACGGCCATGCCAGCCTGAAAGGCTTAGGCTTGATGTGAGAATGTGACAAAGACGATAGGATGAATAAGAAAATTTGAATGTCTATTCACGTCGCACGATGCGCTTTCAAGGCTTGTTTGTCTGCATAGGCGCGTATACAAGTGCATCATGAGGAAAAGAGAGGGCAGTATTCATGCTTCGTGCCATTTTTGAGGTGATTTTAATTGCGCTTGATGTTTATTTATGGCTCATCATCGCCACAGCTATTTTAAGCTGGTTGATTGTGTTTCAGGTCGTCAACACCCGCAATCAAGTGGTAAATGCGGTGTGGACATTTCTTTATAATATTACCGAGCCGCCATTGCGTCCGATCCGTCGTTTTGTCCCCAATTTAGGCGGCATTGATATTTCCCCCATCGTCTTGATTTTAGCGATTTTATTGCTGCAACGCTTGATCGTTTATTCTGTCCTGCCTCTCGTTGTGTGAGCCAAAAATCATGGGTGCGCAGTTTATTGACGGTAAAGCCTACGCAGAAAATCTTCGCAAGCATATGAGCGAGCATGTGTCTCGCTTGACCGCGCAAGGAATGCGCAAGCCCGGACTTGCGGTGGTTCTGGTCGGAGATAATCCTGCAAGCCATGTTTATGTGAAAAATAAAGCAAAACAGACCGTTGAAGTGGGGATGCATTCCGTTGAGCATCGTCTCAATGAAAACACGTCCGAACATGATCTTCTTGCATTGGTCGAGACACTCAACCGCGATGACACCATTGACGGCATTCTCGTACAGCTTCCCTTGCCTGACCATATTGATGCTCAAAAGGTGATTGAAGCGATTCATCCCGATAAGGATGTGGATGGCTTTCACCCAATGAATGCTGGAAGGCTTGCCACGGGAACAGATGGATTTGTGCCCTGTACACCTCTTGGCTCCCTGATGCTTATTTTAAGCGTTGAGAAAAGTTTGAGTGGATATGAAGCTGTGATTGTAGGGCGCTCAAATATTGTTGGCAAACCAATGGCGCAATTATTGCTGAACCAAAACTGCACTGTCACCATCGCCCATTCGCGAACGCGTGATTTACCCGATGTGTGTCGCCGCGCCGATATTTTAATTGCGGCTGTGGGTCGTCCAGAAATGATTCGCGGTGATTGGATTAAGCAAGGCGCAATCGTGATTGATGTCGGGATCAACCGCGTACCCGCTCTTGAATTGGGGACGAGTAAAACACGCCTCACGGGCGATGTCGCCTTCGAAGAAGCGCGTTTGCGCGCCCGCGCCATTACGCCCGTTCCAGGGGGCGTGGGTCCCATGACAATTGCGTGTTTATTACGTAATACGCTTATATCGTTTTGCCGCCGTCACGCGATTCCCGAGCCTGTGTTTTAGAGTGCACCCATGAAGCTCACCCGTCTCAAGATTACGGGATTTAAATCGTTTGCCCAAGCGAGTGAGCTACGCATTGAGCCAGGTTTAACAGGCATTGTAGGACCCAATGGCTGCGGTAAATCTAATCTTGTCGAAGCCCTGCGCTGGGTTATGGGGGAAGGCTCTCATAAAAACATGCGTGCTTCAACGATGGATGATGTCATCTTTGCGGGTACAACGCGGCGGACTGCTCGCTCTCATGCAGAGGTGATGCTCACACTTGATAATGCCTCGCGCACCGCTCCTGCCATGCTCAATGATGCAGATGTTTTAGAAGTCAGCCGTAAAATTATTAGCGGAGAAGGCTCACATTACCGCATCAATGGACGCGAAGTGCGCGCACGCGATGTGCAACTCCTCTTTGCCGATGCCGCGACAGGCGCCCGATCATCAGCGCTTGTGCGTCAAGGGCAGATCGCGGAACTCATTGCCGCTAAACCTCAGGCGCGACGTATGGTGCTTGAAGACGCAGCCGGAATTGCAGGGCTTTATACCCGCCGGCGTGAAGCGGAATTACGTCTTAAAGCGACAGACGAAAACCTGTTACGCGTTGAGGATGTGTTGAATGAAATTGATCAACAGATTAAGCGTTTAGATAAACAGGCGGAGCAAGCCAAACAATATAGGCATATATCAGCGCAAATCCGTGAGCATGAAGCACTACTCCTCGCGCTCGCATGGATCAAGATTCGCGATCAGGTGATCAGCTGTGAGCAAGATGTGACACAAGCAACGATCAAACTTGCCGAAGCCACCACACACCAAGCAAAAACCGCCCAAGATGAAGCGATTGCCGCACATTCCCTTGATCCATTACGCGTAAATGAACAACACAAAGCTGATACCCTTCAAAAAGTTAAGGCCGCACTGACTCTGCTTGAAGCAGAAGAGCGTCGCGCTCAAGAACGCACACAAGAACTCACGCGCCGCATCAGCGATGCCACCCGCGATCAAGACCGTGACAATGCGGCATTGCGCGATGCCCAAACGACGCTTGCCAAACTCAGACATGACGAGAATGCGCTCAGTGATAAGCATACGCCTCAAGCAGACGAACAGCGCCTTTTAGAGGATGCTCACACCCAAAGCAGCCGTGAGCTTGAAGCCGCAGAGCAAGCCTTGCAAACGCTTCAACAACACAGTGCGAAACGTGATGCAGAGCGTCAAGCAGTGCTCAAAGCATTAACGCTCGAACAGAACCGTCTCAATGATATAAAACGCGAACAAAATGAAAATCAGCAGCAACGTGAAGCGCTTATGCGTACCACTCAGGCACAAAATGATTATGAAACGCTCAGCGAAAATCTGAAAAATGCGCAAGAATTGCTTGAACACTTAGAGCGAGAAGCAAATGAGAAGCGTCATGCACTGCAAAACACGCGCGAGCGCGAACATCAAACGCGTACACCTTTGACAGAAGCAGAAAAACAGGTTCAGCGCTTTGAAACCGAACTCAAAACGCTGCAAAAACTTTTTGCTCCTCGACAAGGTGAGCGTTGGCCAAAAATACTCGATTCCCTAAGTGTTGAAAAAGGATACGAAATCGCGCTTGGCGCAGTCTTTGGTGATGATCTGGATGCCGCCCTTGATTCGTCTGCTCCCCTCCATTGGCGAACGCTTCATGTGAGTGAGGACGATCTAGCCTTACCGCAAGGGGCGATGCCGCTTTTAAATGTTACAAAAGCCCCCCCTGCTCTCACGCGTGCCCTTAAAAATATCGGCGTTGTCACCCGCGAAAGGGGTGAGACGTTGCATCAAGCGCTTAAAGCAGGGCAAACCCTTGTCAGTAAAGAGGGCGATGTCTGGCGCTGGGATGGTTTAATGGCACGTGCTGAAGCACCAAGCGGCGCCGCAAAACGTTTAGCCGAAAAAAATCGTCTTCACACGCTTGAATCTCAACTGCTGGAGGCACATAAAGTACGACATCTGCATCAAAGCGCACTCGAAAACCTGCAAAATGAAATCCGCACGCTAACACGTGATGAAGCGGATGCCTTTCAAGCGCTTCAAAGTGCACAAAAGCAGCGTGAAAACGCGCGTAATGCATTCACACAGTTTGAGCGAGAGCAAGCGGGCATCAGTTCGCGCATCTTACACCTGAATGAAACAGCGCAGCGTCTTGAGAAAAGCATCACGCAAAGCGAACAACGCCTTTTTGAGTTGCAAAATGATCTCACTCAGCTTGAGACCAGCGCTGATGATGAGACAAAGTTGCATGATGCACGTCTTAACGTGGCCAATGCACGCGATTTAGCATCACAAACCCGCACTCAGCTTCAAGCCTTTATCCATGATCAAACGCAAAAGCGTGCACGCCGTGACGCTTTACAGCGTGATATAAGCGCATGGCAAAACCGTTTTGAGAATGCACAACAAGCAGTTGAATCATGGCACACGCGGCTTACAGCGCTTGAAGCAGAGCAAGCAACACTGCTTGAAGCACCTCAAACGTTTTTAATCACACGACGTACCCTATTGAGTGATATCACGGAGGCTGAACAAGCAAGGCGCAAGGCCGCCGATAAACTCAATGCTGCACAACTTGCTCAAGCACATCATCAACGAGAAGCAAAAAACGCGCTTGAAACACTCTCTCAAGCCCGTGAAGCAAAAATAACGGCCGACGTGCGCTTTGAGGCGGCCATGAGCAAACGTGAAGATATGATTGCACACATCGACGAGGCGCTTAAAATCACGCCTGCTGCCCTCCTTATACAGACGCAAAAAATGCTTCAAGACACAAAACCCGTCCCCGCAACCCTTGAAACACAGCTTAATCGTCTCAAGCGAGAGCGTGAGGAGATGGGCGGAGTGAATTTAAGAGCGGAAGAAGAACTCAATGAATCGCAATTGAAAAAAGATCAGCTTGTGCAAGAACGAGATGATTTGATTGAAGCAATCCGCCGTTTACGCGGTGGAATTGGTAATCTCAATCGTGAAGGACGCGAACGCTTACTTGCTGCATTTGAAACCGTGAACAATCATTTTGGGACATTATTTACGCATTTGTTTGGTGGCGGCAGTGCACATCTCAAATTGATTGAGTCAGATGATCCGTTAGAAGCAGGCCTAGAAATTATCGCTCACCCACCTGGTAAAAAACCTCAAATCCTGACGCTTCTTTCCGGAGGCGAACAGGCACTCACAGCAACGGCGCTCATTTTTGCGGTATTTTTAACGAATCCTTCCCCCATATGTGTGCTTGATGAAGTTGATGCACCCCTCGATGATGCCAACGTTGCCCGTTACTGTGATTTATTGGACGATATGGTGAGCCGCACTGATACGCGCTTTTTAGTCATTACACATAATCCAATTACGATGAGTCGCATGAACCGCCTCTATGGCGTGACGATGATGGAACGCGGCGTGTCCATGGTGCTTTCTGTCAACCTTGATCAAGCGCAG
This sequence comes from Beijerinckiaceae bacterium, assembly GCA_044356745.1. Classification (GTDB taxonomy): domain Bacteria; phylum Pseudomonadota; class Alphaproteobacteria; order Rhizobiales; family Beijerinckiaceae; genus JBIKVP01. The sequence goes on from JBIKVP010000021.1 coordinate 13,200, forward strand.
GATATGGCTGAAGCGGGATAAAAAAACTTATCCCCGTCACTTTGAACACGTTTACTCTGAGAAATATGTGCTGAACATTTTTTATGTCATCGCGACTTAAGCCCAAATCACGATACTTGAAACATTCATCACATGCATAGGCTCTTTGACATCGTGAAATAAAATCAAGCCATTCATCCAATAGACGCATATCACATCTGTGACGCTTTCTTTTGCGAAGGGAAAGCGTTATCAGTGCCAGATGTTAGGCGTGCATATAACGCATCAAGGATAAAACCATGACACAATGGGTCTACACATTTGGAAACGGCAAAGCACAAGGCGATGCCAAGATGAAAGAACTTTTAGGCGGAAAAGGCGCAAATTTAGCCGAGATGGCTAATCTTGGTCTTCCTGTCCCCCCAGGCCTGACCATCACAACGCAAGTGTGCACCTATTATTACGATCATGATCAGACATATCCTACCCAATTGAAAGCGCAGGTCGAAGAGGCACTTGAGGAGATTGGTCGCGTCACCGGTAAGGTGTTTGGTGATGCCAATAATCCGTTGCTGGTCTCGGTGCGCTCAGGCGCACGCGCGTCCATGCCGGGCATGATGGATACAGTCTTGAATCTGGGTCTCAATGATAAAACGGTTGAGGCACTTGTCGCAGGTTCAGGCGATGCACGTTTTGCCTATGACAGTTATCGCCGTTTCATCACGATGTATTCCGACGTGGTGATGGAGGTAGATCACCACCACTTTGAAGAAGCGCTCGACATCTACAAAGAACGTCGGGGTTTCATGCTTGATACCGATTTGAAAGCAGAAGATTGGCAAAAACTCATCACAGAGTATAAAATGATTGTTGAGACACAATCAGGAAAGCCTTTCCCTCAGGATGTATTTGAGCAGCTTTGGGGCGCGATTGGCGCGGTCTTTCGTTCATGGATGAATGCGCGTGCGATTAAATATCGCGAGTTAAATAATATTCCCGCAAGTTGGGGAACCGCCGTCAATGTACAAGCGATGGTCTTCGGGAATATGGGCGAAACCTCAGCGACAGGTGTCGCCTTTACGCGTAATCCCTCAACAGGCGAGAAAGAACTTTACGGAGAATTTCTCATCAATGCGCAAGGGGAAGATGTGGTGGCGGGCATTCGCACACCACAAGATATTTCTGAAAGTGCACGCATTGCAGCAGCGTCGACCAAACCATCCATGGAAAAGTTACTTCCTGAAGCGTACAGCGAGTTGGTGCGCATTTATACACTGCTCGAAAAGCATTACCGCGATATGCAGGATCTGGAATTTACGGTTGAGCGCGGCAAACTCTGGATGCTTCAAACCCGCTCCGGCAAACGCACAGCAAAAGCTGCGGTGCGTATCGCGGTTGAACTTGCAAATGAGGGTTTAATCACAACAGATGAAGCGGTATTAAGGGTTGAGCCCTCGGCACTTGATCAGCTTCTTCATCCCGCTATTGATCCCAAAGCGGAGCGTCATATCCTGACGACGGGATTACCTGCATCTCCAGGCGCTGCCGCAGGTGAAGTGGTGTTCAACTCAGAAGATGCTGAACTCGCTAAAAAGAATGGCAAAAAAGTCATTCTCGTGCGCGTTGAAACCAGTCCCGAGGATATTCATGGGATGCACGCCGCAGAAGGCATTCTCACGACTCGGGGCGGCATGACCTCTCACGCGGCTGTTGTTGCACGGGGTATGGGTAAGCCGTGTGTATCAGGAGCTGGCGGCATTCGCGTCGATTATGCAATGCAGAGCTTTAGCGTAGGCGGCACAACCCTTAAAAAGGGCGATTTCATCACAATCGATGGCTCAAATGGGCAAGTCCTTAAAGGCCGCATCGCCATGCAGCAACCTGAATTATCAGGTGAATTCGGGTTACTCATGACGTGGGCAGACAAGGTTCGTCGCCTCAAAGTGCGCACAAATGCCGAAACCTCCCTTGATGCGCAGGTTGCCCGCGATTTTGGTGCTGAAGGTATTGGCTTATGCCGCACTGAACACATGTTCTTTGACGCCGATCGCATCGTTGCAGTGCGTGAAATGATTTTAGCGGACAATGAAAACGGACGACGCGACGCGCTTGCAAAACTTCTGCCCATGCAGCGCGAAGATTTTGAATCATTGTTTACGATCATGCGCGGATTGCCTGTCACAATCCGTTTGCTTGATCCCCCTCTGCATGAATTTTTGCCGCACTCTGATCAGGAAATGAATGAAGTTGCGCAATCACTAGGCGTCAGCGTTGATAAACTCAAAAGTCGCGCCCAAGAAATGCATGAGTTTAACCCTATGCTTGGTTTTAGGGGCGTGCGTCTTGCGATTGCCTATCCTGAAATCGCTGAAATGCAGGCGCGTGCAATTTTTGAAGCCGTGGTGAACGTTCAAAAAGCAACAGGTGAAAGCATTATTCCAGAAATCATGGTTCCGCTTGTGATGACAAAAACAGAACTGGATTTGATCAAAGCACGCATTGATGCGATGGCACAAAGCGTTGAAGCGCAAAGCGGTATCACGATTGATTATCTCGTCGGCACGATGATTGAATTGCCACGTGCCGCACTTAAAGCCGGTGACATTGCCCAATCAGCGGCGTTTTTCTCTTTTGGCACGAATGATCTGACACAAACAACGCTTGGCATCAGCCGTGATGATGCCGGATCATTCTTAGGGATTTATACGAGCAAAGGCATTTTCAATGTCGATCCGTTTGTATCCATTGATCAAGACGGTGTAGGAGAGCTTGTCAAAATCGCCTCTGAACGCGGTCGTGCGACCCGCTCCGATTTAAAGCTTGGCATCTGCGGCGAACATGGGGGGGATCCCGCATCAATCGGCTTTTTTGAGCGCACAGGACTTGATTATATTTCATGCTCGCCTTACCGCGTTCCCATCGCACGCCTAGCCGCAGCTCAAGCCTTTTTAGGAAAAGTGACGATGAAGGAAGGGTAAAGATGAAAGGCTTGAACCTCAACCGTCATGCCCGCACTTGTTGCGTGGAGGACTTAAGTCCGATGCGTCAATCCAGTTCCTGAGCGAATAAGAACAGTTGCCAAAAACCATAGTCTGCTATGAGCTTTGAGATTTAATTGGCTACACTATTGATCCCGTTGCAATTTAGCGATTTCAACATGTGCACGCAGTTCAATATGACGCATCAGATCAGTCATCTCGGGCTGTTCAACATTCTCAATGCGTTGCGCGAGAAGATTGGACAAGCGCTTTAAATCCGCATTGGTGACATGTCCTGCAAGGAGTTTGGCTTTAAGCTGATCAAGCTCATCCAGCAAATCACGACCCCTTTTAACAAAACGCCGTTTGCGCTGTTGCGGTGTTTCTTCCTCTTGAAGCGCAAGCAGCGCCTCAGTGTTTTGTATTGCCGATGCGCTAGAGACACTGCTTGAACGCGCTGAAGAGACCTCAGATTCAAGACGAAAGCCTGTCCCTGTCCCGCCACTTTTACGAGTTGATGTGGTTGTTGTTGGTGTAATCCCGCTTTTGCCGTCAATGCGTATCATGATTTAGGTCACTCCCGCCCGCAGCAAGTCCAGAACATGAACAACGCCAACTGGTTTTTGTGCATGTGTCACAATCAAAGCCGTGATTTTTCGACTTTCAATCATCTCTAATGCTTCAACAAGCAGCATATCCTCTTCAATGGTGAGTGGCGCACGGGTCATAATATCACATACGGCGCGCGTAATAAGGTCAGCACCCATATGACGGCGTAAATCACCATCCGTGATAATACCAGCAAGCGTGCCATCATCTGATATGACAATCGCGCACCCTAAACCTTTGGCACTCATTTCAACCAGAGCCTCCCCCATTAATGCACGCTCAGAAATAAGCGGCAATCGCTCTCCCGAATGCATCACGTCACGAACCGCTTTAAGCTGAGCCCCCAGTTTGCCACCAGGGTGAAAAGTGCGAAAATCACGGGCTGTAAAACCGCGCACTTCAAGCAGTGCCACGGCCAAAGCATCGCCAAGCGCCATCTGCATGGTGGTGGACGTGGTTGGCGCTAAGCCATTGGGACACGCTTCCTCAGCTTTAGGAAGCACCAAAGCAATATTGGCCGCTTTCGCAAGCGCTGACTCTTTATTAGAGGTTAAACCAATAAGTGTGACCTTGAAACGCAAGGCATACGCAACAATATCGCGTAACTCCGCAGTTTCCCCCGACCATGATAACGCCACAATGACATCATGAGGCTGCACCATCCCCAGATCGCCATGGCTAGCTTCTGCTGGATGAACAAAAAGAGCTGGTGTTCCCGTTGAAGCCAATGTTGCGGTGATTTTGCGCCCCACATGCCCCGATTTACCCATACCCGTAATAATCACACGGCCTTGATGAACACGTTGCGCTTCATCAATCGCCCGCACTGCTTGCGTAAAACATATGCCAAGCTCACCGCTTAAAGCATCGCGAATGGCTCCAAGTCCTGCCTGTTCCAATTCAAGCGCCCGTGATGCACACGTCAGGACATGGTCATCATCAACGGTGCTGTTCATCACTTTTTATCTCCAATCTCGCCTTTAAGCGCGAGAAGTTTGGCAAAAGGTGACAAAGGATCAGGCTCCTTGCCTTTTCGCTGGGCTTCAGTCGACGCGAGAAGGCGGATATTGCCTTGTTCCTGATCACGCCGCGCAGTATCAAAAGACGCATCCCCCTTGAAAGCTGTATTGCTTAAACGTGGGCGTTCATCACGCTGATCGTGACGCTTACCGCGCCCATCGCCCCCTCGTGAGCCCTCTTTAGACTCTTTTTTAAAGTCCTTTTGATCACGTTGTGGCTTGTTACGAGCCCCATCGGCACGCTCACCCTTGTCACGGCGATGATGCCCACCTGCGCCCTCACGCTGTGGAAACGAAGAAACAGTACCCTCTTGAGACAATGATTTATGTTGCGCGGGAGATCCACCCTCACCTGCTTCACTGGAGACTGGTTTTACAGGTCGTGGCGTGATGACAAATACGCGCGGCTTAGTCTCCCGCTTTTGTCCCTCACGAGGAGCACCTTTTGCTTTATGGGCACCATGATGATGCGCATGATGCTGTTGACGTCGTGGTCGCCACACATCAATCAGTTGTGGCTTTAATGATGCTTCAGCGGATAGTGCCTCAGCCATGCCTGCTTCAGAGGATACATCATCGGCGACAGGTGATTCTGGTGTTTCGCTAAGGGCTTGATCAACTGCGGTAGGCTCATTGGATACGCTGTACACAGGTGCATCAGGTATTGGCACACTGTCACTGACTTCTTCATGCTGTAGTTCTTCAACGTTTTCTGATGCTTCAAGGATTTGAGAGTCCATTGCATCTTGTTGAGCAGTGTCATCATGAGAAGCTTGCGCATCTTCTTGAGTCTGATCTGTTGAAAAATGATCCTGTGATGCATCTTGTGCGCTTATGCTCACCGGCTGAACAGGTTGTGGATCACGCAAAGGCTTCGTGATCGCAGGGCCTGCACGCCGATCAAGCACATAACCCAATGATTTTAAAATCTCGGCAAAATCATCTCCTGCACATCCAGCAAGAGAGGTCATTGAACCTGTGACCACAAACCCGTCATAATCAGCGGTTCCCTCTGGAGGCGTTCCACCACTCACTCCGGGGCGATACATCACAGCAGGACGAATAAGATCGGCAAGACGCTCTAAAATATCAACCCGCACCACGCGCTGGCCACACAGACGATAACCCGCCACCCGATAAAGATCAGCGGAAAACGCAGGATTAGCGGGAAAGGATGTACGCCCTGACTCAGCCAGATGCGCCATCTCTTCTAAACCAGATGTATCATGGGTGTCGCTTTTTAAAAGCCACAGGTGCACTGCAAGCTGACGGGGCTTAGGTTTGAGAAGAAGCGGCATATAAAGGTGATACGCCCCAAAGCGTACCCCAAGGGTACGCAAGGCTGCGCGTGAATCTTGATCAAGCCCCTTAACGTCCTCAGCAACCGCAGCACGATCCAATACGCCCATCGCCTGCACAATTTGATAAGCGATGCCACGCGCCATGCCGCTGATGCCTTCAGAGGCTTCAAGCAGCACCAATGGGCCAAGACGCATTTGCACCTGTGTCGCGACATAAGCGCTTACACGTGATTCCACGCGCTCACGCCATTCAGCCAAAAGATAATCATCAGCAAGGATCATGACACGCGGTTTAAGCAGGGTATCCCCCGCCACAAGCCGCCCAACCGCCTGACCTTCCCAGCGTATAAGGCCATCATTTGTGAGCATAAAGCCCGTATCAGGGGTGTGATAAAGCCGCTCTGCTTTCGCTTCCAGCGCTGAAATCAGCACCCGTGCTGCTGTCGCACGCAAAGCTTTGGCATCAACGCCTTCAGCGGTGGGATCAGGTGCAAACTGAAACCCCATCAAGGTTCCGATGGATTGCCCCTCAACCTGAACATCCCCAGTGGTTGTGACTTCCGCCTCGATCATGGCGTTTTCCTTTAATCTGCGCATTAACACACCCGTTCTGCGATCAATAAAACGCTGTGTCAAACGTTCATGAAGCGCATCCGAGAGTTTCTCTTCTAGCGCACGCGTGACCTCCTGCCAATATTCAGGTTGCGTGAGCCACTGCTTTTGATTGGCAACATACGACCATGTACGCATGTGCGCCATGCGTGTCGATAAAGTATCAATATCCCCATCAACCCGATCAAGCACGCCAATTTGTCGTGCGAGCCAATCTTCGGGTAACGTGCGATGCTCTAACAGGTGGCGCGCCAACTGAATCACCAGTTCATTATGCGCTTGCGTTGAAAGCTTGCGATAATCAGGCACGCGCGCCACTTGCCACAATAATTCAAGGTGCGCCCGTGTTTTAACGCGCTCAAAAATAAAAACATCGCGCTCCATCATATCAAGCGCACGTTCATCATCAGCTTCCGGCGCACGCATTAAACCACGCTCTCGCGGCATATGCGATAAAGAGATTTTCAACGCAGTCCAAGAGGAAAAATCAAGGTGAGGCGAGCGCCACTGCACACCAATGACAGGATCAAATTGATGATTTTGCAAACGCTCAATCAATTCATCATCAAAAGACGGACAACGCCCTGTTGTGCCAAACGTACCATCTTGAAGATGACGCCCCGCTCGTCCTGCAATTTGTCCCAGTTCCGCCGCACTCAGCAAACGATGCCGACGACCATCAAATTTCTGACATGCTGCAAACGCGACATGTTGCACATCAAGATTAAGCCCCATACCGATCGCATCTGTCGCAACAATGTAATCAACCTCACCTGATTGATACAATTCCACTTGCGCATTGCGTGTTCGTGGTGAAAGTGCCCCCATCACCACGGCAGCCCCGCCGCGTTGACGACGAATAAGCTCGGCAATCGCATAAACCTCTTCAGCGGAAAACGCCACAATGGCCGTGCGCGGGGGCAAACGCGTAATTTTCGTATCACTTGTAAACGTCAGTGTTGATAAACGCGGACGCGACACAATTTGAATATTGGGAATAAGCTGCGTGATAAGCGGTTGCATGGTCGCCGCACCCAGCAGCAACGTTTCATGGAGGCCACGCGCATTAAGGATGCGGTCGGTAAAAATATGGCCGCGATCCGGATCAGTTGCGAGCTGGATTTCATCAACCGCAACAAACGCTGTACGTACATCATGCGGCATCGCTTCAACGGTTGCGATCCAGTAACGGGGATGTTTGGGTTTGATTTTTTCTTCACCTGTAATAAGCGCAACGTGTTCAGCGCCCACTTTTTCAACAACATGGCCATAAACCTCACGTGCCAGCAATCGCAAGGGCAGGCCAATCATCCCTGATCCGTGTGCAATCATGCGCTCAATCGCGAGATACGTTTTACCTGTATTCGTTGGCCCCAAAACTGCACTGACCCCCTTTGCGCGTTGCGAGAGAGGAATAAGCGAGTCTGGTTTTAAAGAAGGCGTTAGAGCGTCAGACATAACAAAGTGAAACACACATGACATGAAGACAGCGCATGAGATCAGAACATGTGCCAATTCGGGAAAAATTTTAATGCCTGTAAGGTGGCATCATTTGCAACAAGGCGCAAATGCTTTATTATCGCATCATTTTTATTCAAAATAGGCGAACAACTTAACAGACTATTGGTGTCCCTCTTTCAAAAAAGAGGGGTTCTCTTAAGGATCAGAACTTGGCACGAACAAACCATGTCCGAATCACTGTGTCGAAAGTATTTCTGGTTTGTTCTTATGCAAATCACTGGCTTAATTTGTAATCATGATGACAACATGTCAGCGGGTTTTAACGGGTGTTGTCGGCGTTGAAGGATTGTCATTGACAGCTTGAGGGGCGGGGATCTCACGAGGAGCCTCCACATTGATCCGTTTGACCGGCCAGCCATTTGACCAGCGTCCCATATCGACAAGGCGTTGATCATTGCGAAAAGCCGTTGCATCACCCTCTTGAAATGCATGGATTAACGCCAAATCTAAAATTTTCCAAAAGCCCAAATAATCAGCAACATCAGTGCGCGAACGCTCCATTTGCTGAACCAGCTGATGTTGTTCTCCAGACAAATTGGCATCAAGCGCTCGCACAGGGCGCGGCGCGCGTTGTCCTTTAGGAAGCGGAGGCGCAACAGGCAATGTGATTTTTGTAATATCAAAATCAGGCTTATAAGAGCCGGGCGCAGTGAGATTGATGACGTGAGGCGGATAGCCATGATCATCCGATTGCACGCGCATGAACACTTTATTCACCGCCGGAACCTGTGTTGTTTCACGAAATAAACGCCGCGTTGTACGCTCACTGGGTTGATGTTCCCGATCGCCGATTGCCGAAATAATATATGTATTAGCCGGAACCTGACTCAGATCAGCAAGGGGAATGCCTCTAAGCGCACCAGCCACGGGCTTGCCGTTCACCAGCTTTGCTTCCGCTGCAAGTCCGCCCGGAATCGCAGCAAACACCACTTTAGGTATAGGCAATCCCTCTAATGGGGCGCGCGCAGCAATATTCACGGCAACGCCTGCACCTGCAAGGTGACCAACAACAGCGACTTTTTTAATATCAGGACGCACATCAGGATCATTTTTAAGAGCATCAAATGCGCTTTTTAATCCTTCAACCGCAAGATCTGTAGCTTGTGCTCCTCCAGAGCGCCACAACTCTTGATGGCGCGGCCATAAAACCACATGCCCCTTACGCACAAGATGCTCAATCCAGCCTCCATAAACCGCTGGATTAACGGCTCCCCATGCATGAAGAAAAATGATTACACTGCGCTCTTGTGCAGGCGCAGTCCCCGCATAATAAACGAGGACAGGCGCTTTAGCATCACCCAACGCTTTTTGAACAATCTCACCTGAAATATAATCACGCCCACCTGGACCCATGTCTGGTTGCGCAGGGGGATCCGCCGCCCACACTAAAGTGTTTAATCCTGACATGAGTATGAAAAATGATAGAGAAAGCGCACACATAAACGCATGAAATCGTTGAGAAAAGCGCAGTGGCAGCATGTTCTGCACGCCTGCAGATCGTCTTTGATCAAATGCTAACCTCAACATCGCTAACCCCTGATGTTTTCATCTGGCCTGTGCAATAAACCAGAGATTTATAATATTTTATAGTCGTTTCGAATAATTTTTAGACAGTGAAACGACTATAAGTCCTTATTCTGATGCCATTTTTCTTTGCTGCACTTCGTATCTCAACAAAAATTCTATCGATTTTATTTGAAATCACTACAAATGTGCCCTGACATAGCATAATCCGCGAAAGGTTGTAGCCCTTTCGCGGATTTAAAATGATATAAACAAAGGTATAGAAAAGATTAGCTTGATTGGCGACGCAGAAATGCTGGGATTTCAAACTGCTCTTCTTCTGACGTTGCACGTGCAACCGAGGCTGGGCGTCCCATCGGATCAAGCTGTGCTTGCGGCGTACGAGATGCAGCTCCTGCATTCACCCGTTTGGCATATTCTTGATGCACGCTCGACTGAGCCGGCGCACGCGGTGCAACAGGTGCTAAAGGCTCGGTGGGTGCGCTTGCCACATGAGCATCACGTGGATTGCGTGTTGCACCAAGCCCAACAGAGGCAAGACGCTGAAGCAATGTCATGCGCTTTTGTTCAGCAGGCATAGGACCCGCCAAGTTAACCGGCGCATTCACGCCATGAGCCTGATCTAGCTGAGCCTGAAGCTGATTTTGCACAGTCATCGGCAATTCATCAATACGCGGCATACGCGGAGGACGCGCAAGCGCTGCCTCGGGCTGAACATTGACTGGCTCATATGTTGGTGCTTCCAGATGTGGTGGAGCGAGTGGTTGAGGATTCACTGCGGGAGCCGTGGAATAAGTGTTTAAAGCAGGCTCTTGAGGCGTATGAAACTCTTCATGGGACACCTCAGAAGCACGATCGTCTTCACGCGCTAAAACAACCGGATCAGATGCGATGGTTGGAGCAGGTGCTTCAACTGGCATAGGTGATACAGGCGCTGGACTACGCGCAAAAGATGGCTCAACAGCCGTACGTACAGCTGACACCGCCGCTGGCAGAGACGGATTACCGCGCGTTAACGGCACACTCATAGGCGATTGTGCATGAACGTTTTGCGATTTTAAAGCAGGTTGCATCACAGGCTGTGTATCAGATTGTGGTTGACCTTGCGCTTGAACAGCACGTGCACGCGCTTCCGCACGCAATTTTTCTGCAACCGCCGCAATGCGTTGCTCAGTTTCTGTTACATCGTTGCGCACCATAATTGGCTCAATGCCTGTTGCCACAACAGAAACGCGAATCACGCCCTCTAATGTTTCATCAAATGTTGCACCAAGAATAATATTGGCATCTTGATCAACTTCTTCACGAATGCGGGTCGCTGCTTCATCAACTTCATACAACGTCAGATCATGACCTCCAGAAATAGAGATCAATAAACCACGAGCACCTTTCATGCACACATCATCGAGCAACGGATTGGCAATAGCCGCTTCTGCTGCACGTAGTGCACGCTTGTCGCCCGTTGATTCGCCTGTTCCCATCATCGCCTTGCCCATGCCGCGCATAATTGAACGCACATCAGCAAAATCAAGATTGATGAGGCCTTCTTTGACCATCAGATCGGTGATGCAAGCTACCCCTGAATAAAGAACCTGATCTGCCATCGCGAAAGCGTCGGCAAACGTTGTCTTTTCATTCGCAACACGAAATAGATTCTGGTTCGGAATTACAATGAGCGTATCAACAGCTTGCTGAAGCTCCGTAATGCCAGCTTCGGCGATACGCATGCGGCGTACACCTTCAAACTGAAATGGCTTGGTAACAACACCAACCGTCAAAATACCCATGTCACGCGCCGCACGCGCAATAACAGGTGCTGCCCCAGTGCCTGTTCCGCCACCCATACCAGCAGTGATGAATACCATGTGAGCACCAGCAAGCTGATCCCGAATTTCGTCAATGACTTCTTCGGCTGCTGCACGTCCGACCTCGGGTTGCGAACCAGCGCCAAGACCTTCGGTGACATCAAGCCCCATCTGAATGATTCGGCTTGCTTTGGTTGAATTAAGCGCCTGTGCGTCTGTATTTGACACCACAAAGTCTACTCCAGGCAGTCCCGTTTCAATCATGTTGTTAACGGCATTTCCGCCAGCACCACCTACGCCAAAAACGGTAATATGGGGCTTTAATTCACTGATATTAGGAACTTCAAGGTTAATTGCCATGACTTACGGCCTCTTTTTACAGGGACAAAACAGGTGAACAGACGACGAGCGCTCGACAACTGGCTGCACTTAATAAGAGCTGCCCGAGCATGGTTAAGCGTTATCTAAATCTACCTGTTTATACCTTCTGAAAAGTTAACGAAGTCTCACATGACAATCATTTCATGACACAATTTACAGGGGTGAATAATAGGGGTTGGCTTTAAGCTATGCCTTGCTTTAAAAATCTTTTCCTTGCGCTAATCTCTTAAATTTTAAAATAAAAGGCTTAACCAGAAAGATGGATGAGGCACATAAAAAAAGCCCCTCAAAAGAGGGGCTTTTAAAGTTTATAAGATCAGGCGATCTTAGAAGTCACGCTGAATGCGCAGGCGAGCTTCCCAATCACCATCAGAGCTGACAGTTTTTGTCAAAGCTGGGTTAAAGCCAGCGTTTGTTGTAATACGGCCTTTTGGATCGAGATGAACATAAAGAACCTCAACACCAATGTCCAAACCGCTTACTGGTGACCAGATTAGGTTTGAACCGACACGCCATTCACTTTGATCAACAACAGCACCGTTTGCAACTGCGCCTGTCGCAAGAACAGGTGAAGAAACGCCTGCTGCGTAGTCAAGACGCAGGTATGAACCATACAATCCTTGACGGATTTGCGGGGTCCAGTAGTGCAAGAAGCCAGCAGTAATCGCATAGCCTTTTGTTTTCTTCAGATTACCAATGGCATCAACATACGCATCAGCATTGTTTGTTGTGATGTGCGCTGTTGTTGTACCACCGCCCAGAGGAGTACCCTGTGGTGTCAGATAACCGATTGCGCCATCTGCGTAAGCAGCTTGCAACCAGAGAACATCGCCTTTTGCAATCATTGGCAGATTGATTTTCAGACCGCCCATAAGAGCAAAGCCGTATTCAGTGTCAACATAAGGAGACACACCTGCAACAGCTGGAGCAAAGTTCATCGCCTGAAGCTGATGGAAAGCACCGCCCAATTGAGCTGAACCCCATCCTTGATCAACGCGCAGAACACCGACGATGTCAGGCATACGCTGACCAGCATAAACGATTGAGTTTGCGAATGCAGTGTTTGTTGTTTGACGCTGCGTTGCATCTTCAACCGAGATCGTCGCAGAGAAGCCTGAACCGAAAGATGCTGTGTAAGCAAAAAGGTTTTGGTTCAAGTTGTCTGGGCCGCGAAGATCTTGGAAGTTCAAGTCGTTAGCATAGAAATCAAAGAATGACTGTGCACGACCAGCAGTGATACCAGCGAACTGAACGAAAGCCTTATCGACCAACGAACTTGTCTGACTGACGCCTGGACCTGTACCGTAAGCGCCTGTGTTACCCGTTAACTCATAACGGAAAAACGCACGGAGTGTGCCGTAAGCTGTTTGTGTACGAGCATCGACGTTCAAACGACCACGAGCGCGGAAGCCAGTAGCAGCTTGAGCACGTTGATAGCGGTCATTGTAACGGAATTCAGCGCGAACACGACCACCGACACGAAGACAGGTTTCCGTTCCAGGAATATAGAAAAAGCCTGCGCCATAAGCAGAGCAGACACGTACATATTCAACCGGTGCGGCCTTCTTCGAGGGAAGGTCGGCGGCCTGGGCCCCAGACACAGCTGCAAGACCTGCAACTGAACCAAGGAGAAGGCTCTTCAAGAGCTTCATGGTGACCTCCAAAGAAAAATAATGACAAAAATGGAACTAGACCAGTGATTAGATCACGCCCCCATTTTCGCAACGCTGTGTGCCATTGGGCTTCTAACGTCACGAAACGGTGCGACCAGACCATCTAGCCGCAAAATCACCATAACTCTCATTCTTTGACGATCAACCACCAGAACGCTTTTCCCTCATCTTTGTATGGCCTTTTCACCCTTCTGTTGCACAAACGACACGTCTTTCCTAACGCATCTTAACTTTTGCGGCTTATGAGCGTTAAAAAAGGCTTAAAAAACGCTCCAATGAGGCGAATCGCACATCTCAAATTAGTCCTGTCTCATGAAACAAGCATTTATGAAGAGATATATCGTTATTTAAAAGCGTGAGAACGTTAAAAGTTCCAGCGTCCAATCATAAACTGGCTCTCGCCACAGACACGTTGATCAAGCATCGACAACGGCTCGGGTAGGCTGAGGGAAGCTTCACGTGATTCTTCGATGACAATCAGATGGTCAGGTGCAAGCCATCCGCCTTGAACAGCACTTATAACCGCTTTTTCAGCAAGTCCCTTCAAATAAGGGGGATCAAGAAAGATATAATTGAATGGAGCCTGAGGCGCGCACATCCCAAGATGTGTTGCATCGCGTCGAAATACACGTGTCACACCCGTCAACCCGAGAGTCTGAATGTTATCGCGAATCAATCCACGTGCTTGCGAGCCCTCATCAACAAACACCGCGTAATATGCGCCGCGTGAAAGCGCTTCCAGCCCCAATGCGCCTGTACCTGCAAACAGATCAAGTACACGCGCCTGTTGAAGAGGGGGATAATCACCATGCTGGAGAATATTAAATAGCGTTTCGCGCAGACGGTCTGATGTCGGGCGAATTGCCTGACTATCAGGGGAGATCAGCACACGTCCCTTAAGTTGCCCACCAATGATGCGCATAAAAGACCCAATTATGTCTCATCACGACGTGATGCTGGCCGTGTTGGACGACGTGGTGGATGCGATCCATCACGCGGCTCATCATCAGAACGCTTCTGATAAGTGCGCTTTTCGCCATGTTTCTCAGCATATGTTGATCGATCACGATAGCCTTCTGTGCGCGGAACACGATCTTGTGAAGAGCGGTTATAAGAAGGGCGATCCTCACGTGAGCGAGGATTTTCCGAATCGCTTCTCCGAAAGCCCGAACCCTCACGGCGTGAATCAGAACGCGAATCCCTAAAAGAAGAACGTGCGCGCTCCTCGCGTGCAGGACGCTCAAGCCCCTCACCTTCACGCTCACGGATAGGCAACTTAGGCTTATACTCTGTTTTAACACGCTCAACTTTTATCTCACGACCGTTGGGATCAGCAATTTTGCCCGCCCGTTGATGAGGTCGCTGTGCGGAGGATTCACGTGCAGATTTGGGATCATCACCGCGAAATGGCTTGCGGCGTTTATTCTCTACGCTTTCATCTTGTCCTTGACGCCATGTCGCCGTTTTCACTGCAAAACGGTCAGGACGCGGTGGCCGTGTGTCGCGTTGCTCACCAGAACGTGGTGCATTGTCGCGTTCGCGCCCTCCTTCACGAGGACGATCCTCACGCGAGCGATTAAACTCACGCGGTTTAAAATGATCATCACGTGGGGGACGGGGGCGATCAGAACGTTCAGCACGATCTGTGCGCTCACCAAAAGGACGTGTCGCACGACCTGAATCGCGTCCAGATTCATAACGGGGTTTGTCAAACGAACGCTCGCGTGAAGGGCGCTCAAAACGTCCACGTGGTGTATCCTCGCGCGGTTTAAAAGCGCGCTTGTCACGGGATGGAGCGCGCTCCTGATCATGCTCGCTCACATCACCTTCACGCAACGGAAGATCAAAATCGACCTGTGCTTCACGCGCCAATTCCGAACCGAGTTGATCTTTCAAAACGCGCGTACGCACTTCTTCAACAGTGCCCTCATCCATTTCACCCAGTTGAAACGGACCAAATGAAATGCGAATAAGGCGCGATACCTGAAGTCCTAAATGCTCCAGAATGCGTTTAACTTCGCGGTTTTTACCTTCACGAATCCCGAGTGTCAGCCATGTATTATCGCCTTGCGCACGATCAATACGTGCTTCAACGGCACCATAATTCACACCTTCAATCGTGATGCCATCGCTTAAAGAATCAAGCGCTTGCGGTGTAACTTCACCAAACACACGCACACGGTAGCGACGCAGCCAACCTGTGGAAGGAAGTTCAAGCACCCGCGATAAACCACCGTCATTGGTGAGCAGGAGCAATCCTTCGGTATTAATATCAAGACGACCTACCGACACCACACGCGGCAAGCCTTCAGGTAAATGATCAAAGACGGTGGGACGCCCTTCAGGATCAGAACTGGTTGTCACCAAGCCAGCAGGCTTGTGGTAAAGCCACAGCCGTGTCTTTTCCTTCACTGGCAATGGAGCCCCATCAACGGTTACGGTATCTGAGTCTTTCACAAGATAGGCAGGAGTTGTGAGCACTGTACCATTCACAGCCACGCGGCCATCTGCAATCATCTGTTCGGCATCACGACGCGATGCAAAACCAACACGTGCCATGACTTTAGCGATGCGTTCGCCTTCACCCTCTAAAGGCACACCCTGAATGCTTGCGTCTGGCGCAGCAAAGCGTGGACGCGGAGCACGCGGACGCTCTTCACGTGAAAAATCTGGTCTTCTGAAGCCATCTTTTGGACGATCAAAGCGCGGACGGCTCTCCCCATCGCGTGAGCGGAAAGGACGATTTTCTCCCCCTTCGCGGCGCGGCGGGCGGCTCTCACCATCACGCGAACGGAAAGGACGGTTTTCGCCACCTTCGCGGCGCGGTGGACG
>JBIKVP010000078.1:0-9150 GCA_044356745.1 Beijerinckiaceae bacterium
GGTGCGGTGGCGTTTCAAAAGCTCCTGCCGTTGATCCGGTTCTAAAAGCGTACCCATACCAAATTGGAATCAAAACAACCTTAATAAAAAGATAACGCCAACTCTTCACTCACGAGGGGTATAGATTTGAAAACGTAAAACGTGAATTCACGAATTATGAGGTTTCTCTTCCGCAAATACACAAAATGATAAAGCAAGAAGCTGGCAGGAACAACAACTCAACACTTCTTCTGATTACTGATGGCGTACGAGGGTTGAGATTAGAAAACGAACTTTGGCCTATTCCAGTTAATCTTTGTAATGCGATAAAAAATGACGGTATAAAATTACTAGTGGTAGAATTAGAGTATCCCTATAGTCCCAATCAGCAAGATTTTAATAATTATGTCAGGCCATTTTATAATGATATTACACCAAATCTCAAAGCATGTGCATCTGAGGGGATGTATTATAAAGTAAAATTTGGCGATAATATAATCCCTGTTTTTGATAAATTAGTGTCGCAAACAAAGGCTGAAATACTTCGGATTGTAAAATAAATAGAGACATTTATGTTTTTTACTCACCGCATCATCAATACCCAATAATCCAAATCAAGCAGGATGTGCGCGGGATAAGTCTCGCCCTCTTTATCAGGAAAATTTGTGCAGGGAGCATCGCGGGTGGCGATTGTGCGAAGGCGCAACGCGCCTACATCTGAGCGGTGGGGAAGGGGTGTTTTATCAACAACTTCGCTCCACGCATAAATTGTATCACCCGCGAACAGTGGGTTGACATGTCGCCCGCCATTGATTGCGGTAATATGGAAGGCATTTTGCAAACCATTAAACGATAGCGCGCGAGCCGTCGAAATCACATGGCCGCCATAAATCAGACGTTTACCAAAGCGCGTCTCCTTAGTCATGTATGCATCAAAATGAATCCGCGCGGTGTTTTGATAAAGACGTGTTGCAATCTGGTGCTCAGCCTCTTCAATGGTGATGCCGTCCCGATGATCAATTTTTTCGCCAACTAAATAATCATCAAAAAAACGTGCGCTTCCCGATAAAGCACTATCATAGTGTGCCCGATTTAAAGGAGGACAAGCGTGTCCCAAATGTTCAGCGGTCACGAGAGGGGCAAGCGTTGGTATAACTGCATCCGGGGCAGGTGAATTCACATCACGCTTATTGACCATGACCCAGCGCTTGTAATCCAGCACGCACACGTCTCGTTGATTAAAACCCTTGGAGTGAACATAAACAACACCTGTGGTTTTTGAGGAGTTTTCTTTCAGGCCAATGACCTCAGAAACAGCATAAAGCGTATCGCCTGTATAAACAGGAGCACAAAAGCGCACATCCGCATAACCTAAATTAGCAACAGCATTGAGCGAAATATCGGGCACAGTTTTGCCAAAGACCGTATGAAAAACCAGCAGATCATCAATTGGCGCGTGTGGATAACCAATCGCTTGCGCAAAGGTCTCAGCAGATTGCACAGCAAAGCGTGAGCCAAATAAACCCTGATAAAGGGCAACATCCCCCAGATGCAACGTGCGCGGCGTTGCATGTGGAATGATCTGCCCTACACAAAAATCCTCAAAAAAGCGGCCAGAAGCGTGAGGAGAGGCAGACACTGTCATGATGAGACATCCCTTTAAAAAACGCAAGCTATCGCGAATCGCACATGTGATTAAGGCTTTTTACACCTATTATAGGGGGTATTAGGCAAAGTTTTCGTCAAATCATCATACATTTTCAACCAAATTGATGCTTTTTCGTCACGATCAACAGGGAATTTATCACAGCGTTTATTCTGTTCACGCTTCGCAAAGAGGTTGTTAGCTACGTTAAGCGTATGAGTTTGTTTGAGTGTGTTCAGGTTCATATCTGTAAAAATATTCTGCATCACACAGCGTTATAAACAGTGGTTGCGTAAGGAGTTAGGTTGTTCTCATGGAGTGGCGTAGCAACAATGATCGGCAGGAGCGGATCGCAGGGAAAAATGCTGTTCAGAAGAATGAGCATGGTTCCGATGGTGAACAACCAGAATTCGCAGATGCAGCGCAGATAACCAGCGCGCCTGCTTCTGAAGCCTATGCATGGCGTCAGCTGAAAAAATCATATCGTCGTCTCATGCAGCGTGCAGATCGTTGCATGGATCAAAATCGCCTGTGTGATGCTGAAACATCCTTGCTTGAAGGTCTTGGCATCGCCCTCGATTTGCTTGATCAAGCCCCCGAAGATCGTTGGTTATTGAGAGATGTGGCGCGGCTACATTATGGGATTGCACAAGTTAAACGTCAGCAGGGTTTCCTAGATGAAGCGCTGGGCGCTATACGCGCATGTCATGATATGATTGAGCGCTTAGCAAACCTTGATCCAACACATGCAGCGCGTCAAAATAATCTCACGATTTCACACGCCGCCTTACGTGATACACTTGAAGAAAAAGGCGATCGGCGTTTGTCCGTTGCAGCAGGGCGCTTTGCTGTGCTGTCGGCGGAGCGGGTTGCAGATCTTTTTGGGCACCGTCCAGAATTGCGCCATGAGGTTATTCGCCAACGCCTTGCACTCGCGACATTGCTTGATGATGCTCAAGGCTCAGAAGCACGGATCACATGTCTAGAAATGGCTTGTGCAGCAGTTAAAGAACTCCCTTTGCCATACGTGATCACAGAGGAAGCGTGGAGCGATGTCCGGCGCTCGCACCTTGATTTGGCGAATACACTGCAACTTGCCAAGCGCTATGAAGAAACCCTTGATGTGCTTGATGAATTTCGCGGTTATGCGATGTTACGTCTGGTCTCAGGGCCTAATGAAATTAATCAAAACAACGCCGTTGCCCTTGCGGATTATCTCAAGGGTCTCGTGTACGTGATGAAGCGCGATTACACGATGGCCATTACAGCCTTTGTGAAGGGACTAAGCCTTTACGATGCAGTGCCAACGCATATTTTCATGACCGATGAGGTGCAGCAACAGCGTGCCAAACTTCTTGCCGAAGCAATGAAGGCTGCTGATCAAACCACAGATGCGACGTTCAAGCCAATGCTTGAGAAATTGGCGCTGCGTCGCTTGAATGGATTGCTTCAAGATACTTCATTAGGTGGTAATCTCGCACTGGATGTGATGGCGCGAACCCATGAGCTGGCGCGAATGCTCATTATCAAACACGTACCGCAACTGGCACTTTATTGTTTGAATTTTGCTGAAACTATCCTCGTCAAGCGCACACAATATGATGAAAATCCGATTTTTGTACAACGCTGGGCAGGCTTTTTAAAATTGGAAGAAGGACGCGCTTTAGGGGCGATGAGCCGTCCCATAGAAGCACAAGCGGCACTGCGCACGAGCCTTGCGCTCAATGAAGAGCTTTGGGCATCCAATCCCGATGATATTCGTGCGCAATGCGATATTGCTTATGCGGAGTGGCAACTGGCTCCCTTGGCGCCATCTTCAAAACGCGAACACTTAAAGCGCTCTCGGGCAATTTTACGTCTTCTTGAGCGATGCGGGCGTTTACCTGAGTACGCAAGACCGTGGCTTGATGAAATTGAGCGTGATTTACAAGCAGCCTGAAACCTTTCAATACTTTCTTAACTTGACATTCAGATGTTTTGATCACGTTTAATGCGGTAAGCTTTTTTGAGAGTTATCGCAATTCATGTCTAAACTCCCTGTGTCCAAATCTTCAAAGACACGACAAGAGCCGCGTTTTGATGCCGGCAAGTCGGCTATGACAGATATTCGGCTTTCGCCAGAAGATCGCGCTCTAGGCGCAGGACGACGCACGGACTTAAAGAACAGCTCTTTTGATGACAATAATTCAGGAGAGCATATGTCGCGATCACACGGTTCACCCCGCCCATGCACATCCTCTTCTCCCCGTTCATCAACGAAAAGGCGCAAAAAACGCTTCTGGCCTTTTTCGAGCAAACGCCGTAGCCGCAAAGCATCAGGATCACTGTTCGCTCGCATGATCTATTGGAGCTTTATTGCAGGCGTGTGGGCGCTCATTGGTGTAACAGGGCTGATTATTTTTCACGCGTCGCAACTGCCCTCCATTGACAAACTGAGTGTTCCAAAACGCCCCCCCAATATTGCAATTTTGGCTGAAGATGGCACGCTGCTCGCTAATCGCGGGGATACGGGTGGACGTGCAGTAAGCCTTAAAGAGCTTCCGCCGTATGTTCCCAACGCCTTTATTGCGATTGAAGATCGACGCTTCAGATCACATTATGGCATTGATCCTATTGGCATCGCCCGCGCTGTGGTTCGTAACGTATCATCACGCGGTGTTTCACAAGGCGGCTCAACGCTCACCCAGCAACTGGCTAAAAACCTCTTTTTAACACAAGAACGTACAGCATCGCGTAAAATTCAAGAGGCTATTCTCGCCCTATGGCTTGAGCGCACCTATAGCAAGGATCAAATTCTTGAGCTTTATCTTAACCGTGTTTATTTTGGTTCAGGCGCTTATGGTATTGAAGCTGCTTCACAGCGCTATTTTGATAAAACAGCCCGCTCGCTCAATCTAGCAGAGGCGGCGATGCTTGGCGGGTTGGTACAAGCACCATCACGCCTCGCGCCAAATCGCAACCCCAAAGGTGCTCAAGCGCGTGCGGCGCTGGTTATTGCGGCCATGGCGGATGAAAAACTCATCACCCCAGAAACCGCAAAAGTCGCGCTTCTCACACCTGCTGAAACAGCACGTGTGGCGGGTGCAGGATCAATCCAGTATGCCGCCGATTATGTGATGGATGTCATTGATGATGTGATTGGCACGGTTGAAACGGATATCAACGTCACAACAACGCTCTCGCCTCTATTGCAACAGGTTGCTGAAAAAGCTCTCACCGAAGAGCTGGATCAAAAGGGCGCAAAATTTAATGTTGAGCAAGGGGCTTTTGTGGCGCTTTCACCCAATGGAGCGATTAAAGCGCTGGTTGGTGGGCGCAATTATTCTGAAAGTCAGTTTAATCGTGCCACTGCGGCGAAGCGCCAGCCTGGTTCCGCCTTTAAACCGTTTGTTTATCTTGCCGCTCTTGAGAAGGGGTTAATGCCTGAGACAATCCGCGAGGATACGCCTATAAACATTAAGGGCTGGACACCTGAAAATTATACACGCGAGTATCGTGGTCCCGTGCGTTTAAGTGAAGCGCTGGCGATGTCGCTTAACACAGTTGCGGTGCGTTTAGGGCTTGAGGTGGGCGCACGCACCGTTGTGCGCACGGCGCAACGTTTGGGGATTAACTCCCCTCTGCAAGCCAACGCCTCAATCGCATTGGGTACATCAGAGGTGACACCGCTTGAGCTTGTGAGTGCCTATGCACCTTTTGCTAACGGTGGCATTGGCGTTGTGCCACGCATCATTGAAAACGTAAAATCGTCAGATGGGAAGCGGTTATTTCAGCATAAGCATGGTACGCTTGGCAAAGTCGTTGAGCCGCGCATTATTGCGCAAATGAATGGCATGATGCGCGATACATTACTGATTGGAACGGCGCGCAAAGCCGACTTCACAGGGTGGGAAGCGGCCGGAAAAACGGGAACAACTCAAGACTTCCGCGATGCTTGGTTTGTTGGCTACACATCACACCTGGTTGCAGGCGTGTGGCTTGGCAATGATGATAGCTCTGCCACAAAAAAACTTGCTGGATCAGGTCTGCCTGTTGAAGTGTGGAGCCGATTCATGAAAGCCGCACATGCGGGTGTTCCGCGCGCACCCTTACCTGGAGGCCCCTTCTATGGCGGACAACCTTCAGCCCCCGCGTTTGATCCAACCGCCACAACGAGCAGCAATATTCCTGCAAACCAGTTCCCGAATATTCCCCCAACAATTCAACCCGATCCTCAAGAAAAAACCCTGTTTGAGCGCCTGTTCCAGTGATGTATTACAGGGACATGCTCTAATCTATTGTCGCATGTTGTTGTACAAAATAGCTCATAGCAACGGATCCAGTCCAATAACATGCTTTTACGAAACCTGCTCTTATGCCACGTCTTGCTTATCTATCTCTTGAAACACCTATTCGCGGCCAAGCTGCCTTTACACACACGCGTGAGATTATTGCAGGTCTTGAACGTTTAGGCTGGGAAATTACCCCCTATTTTGCGACACTCACAGGCGCATCAAAAGGTTCATCCCTTATTGCAAGGTTGAAAAATTATCTCACGCTTCAAATCCATTTAATGCGTGATTTGTATCAATATGATGTGGTGTTTGTACGGGGGCATTTTGCAGCATTTTTGATCGCCCTTGTCTGCCATTGGCGCGGCGTGCCCATCGTGCATGAAATCAATGGTACACTTGATGATATCGGGGTGACATACCCATGGGCACGGCGGATTTTAGAACTCCTTAAAGTGCTTCAAAGCTATCAATATCACCGTGCCACCCATATATTTGCTGTAACCCCTCAACTCACGATCTGGGCAAAGCGTGAAAGCGACCATGAGCGCGTTACCACTGTAATGAATGGCGTGAACACAACACTCTTTAATGATGAGGGGGCACGCCACCACGCATCACGACCCTATGTCATTTTTGTGGGAGGATTGGTTAAATGGCATGGTATTGGAACGCTTCTTAAAGCACTTAGTGACCCCGCATGGCCTTCCTCTATTGATGTGATGATCGTTGGGGATGGAATTGAGCGTCATCAACTAGAAACATGTGCGCATCCGCGTCTCATATGGATGAAGCATCAGCCTTACGATCATATTCCAACGCTGATACGCGGTGCATTAGCGGGTCTTGTCCCCATTGAAAGCCCTTCAGGGCGTTCTGATTACGGTGTGCTACCGCTCAAACTTTTTGAAATGATGGCGTGCGGCGTCCCTGTTATTGCCACCGATTTACCGGCGCAACGCGAGATTGTGCACGAGGCAAAGGCAGGATTGATCATTCCCCCCGCTAATCCTCAAGCCCTTGCGCGTGCTGTTGCGCAGTTAAGCAACGATCAAGAGAGCGCACGTGTGCTAGGACACAATGGCGCGCAAGCGGCACGTCTAAAACATGACTGGAACTTGCGTGCTGCACAGATCAATGATGTGATGCAAACGATAATCAAGAGCAGGGGGAATGATCATGTCACTTGAGCGAATTCCATTTTTTAAAGATGCCGATATTGATCTTAAAGCACTTGAAATACGTGGACGTTGGAAAAAATACACAGAAGGTGAAATTCTCATCGATTTTGAGGATGAAACAAGTGACGTTTATTTTATTGCATCAGGTGATGTGCAAATTCTCGTGCGCACACAATCGGGCAAAGAGATCATCTTTTGTGACATGCATCACGGGCAATTCTTGGGAGAATTAGCGGCGATTGATGGTGAAAAGCGCTCGGCAAACGTCACAGCCCTCACCCATTGCGATATTTTTATTGTGCCGGCCAAAGTCTTTATGGAAGTTGTAACACACTCACCAACACTCTCTCACCGCTTGCTAAAGCTTCTTACCCGACGTGTCAGAGATCTTAACTGGCAATTGGTCAAATCAACAGTGCTTGATGTCCGTCATCGGCTTTATGACGAACTCATTCGTTTGTCCGTACCCCGTAAAGGCTCGACAGAACAGCGCGTTGTTTCACCGCCACCCTATCATCATATTTTAGCATCACGCATAGGTTGTCGCCGAGAGCAAATTACACGTGAATTGGGGGATATGAAAAAAGAAAATCTGCTCGAAAAAACCCGTGGTTCTTATGTGCTTCTCAACCCGCACGTGCTTGAAGAGCGCATCAACAAAGCCTTTAGAGAAGAGGGATAATTTTACCTTACCGCGTCTTCTCAAACAACTCGCGTCCGATCAACATACGGCGGATTTCGGATGTGCCCGCGCCGATTTCATAGAGTTTCGCATCGCGCAATAGGCGACCCGTGGGATAGTCGTTAATATAGCCATTGCCCCCTAAAAGTTGGATGGCATCAAGTGCCATACGTGTGGCATGTTCGGCCGTATATAGAATAACACCCGCCGCATCTTCCCGTGTTGTTTGGCCACGATCACACGCTTGGGCAACGGCATAACAATAAGCACGACAAGCATTCAGCGTTGTATACATATCCGCGAGCTTGCCTTGAACGAGTTGAAACTGACCGATCGGCTGGCCAAATTGATGACGCTCGTGCACATAAGGCAACACCACATCAAGGCACGCCTGCATAATCCCGACAGGGCCAGCACTCAGCACGGCTCGTTCATAATCAAGCCCTGACATGAGTACGTGAACACCTTTGCCTAACGCGCCTAAAACATTCTCTTCTGGTACTTCGCATTGATCGAAGACCAATTCACATGTGTCCGAGCCGCGCATTCCTAACTTATCAAGCTTTTGTGCCGTCGAAAAACCTTTAAACGTTTTCTCAACGATAAAGGCCGTGATACCCTTTGCTCCTGCATCTTTATCGGTTTTGGCATACACGATCAGAACATCCGCGTGGGGGCCATTTGTGATCCACATTTTATTGCCGTTGAGAATAAACCGATCCCCTTTTTTCTCAGCATTCAAACGCATTGAAACCACATCCGAACCGGATTGTGGCTCAGACATCGCAAGCGCCCCGACATGTTCGCCCGAGATGAGTTTTGGTAAATAACGTTTGCGCTGCTCATCTGTGCCATTGCGATAAAGCTGATTGACGCAAATGTTGGAGTGGGTGGCATATGATAACCCCACTGAGGCTGATGCGCGGCTAATCTCTTCGACAACAATGCAATGAGCAAGATAGCCTAATCCAGCACCCTCATAGTCTTCACTGACCGTAATACCATGCAGACCAAGCGCGCCAAGTTGCGGCCATAAATCACGTGGGAATGTATTGTCATGATCGATTTGAGCTGCACGTGGTGCAATTTTTTCTTGCGCAAAACGTTGAATGCTCTCCCGTAGCGCATGCATCATCTCGCCGTGATCAAACGATAAAGCAGGAGCTAAAAACATGATGAATGCCCTCACAAGTGTTATGATCGTGTTATCTTCATGGTGTCAGAGAAGGGTGAGCAAAGTGTTCATAAGTTTGGTGTGATATGTTTCTATACCCCTCACATTTGAAGAGTTGGTGCCTGAAGTATTTTGAAGTTATCGGATAGGCGGTCAACCCATAATCGTGCTTTTTGCGGAAAAGTGGTATTCAGGAAGCCAAGGATGGCCTTCACGAA
>JBIKVP010000079.1:0-9017 GCA_044356745.1 Beijerinckiaceae bacterium
TACCCATACCAAATTGGAATCAAAACAACCTTAATAAAAAGATAACGCCAACTCTTCACTCACGAGGGGTATATTTGTGGAAAAATGTTTACTTTGCCGCTTGCACCTCAACCGTTGCGAACGCAGAACGTCCGTGCAGATCAGGGCGATACATATCCTCGACAAATGCTCCCGGATGCACATAACGGCCGGGAGAGACCGCGCGAATGGTATAGGCCACGCTGAAACTGGCGAGCGTCTGACTGTTTCGTGTAAAGGCCGCCACAAAGCGATCATCCCGATATTCGGTGTGCGTCGCCTCAACATCCTGTTTGAGCCACGGCAAAGCGGTTAAATCTGTGCCCGATACAAGTTTGGGATTATCAATTTCAAACCCTGCTGCAAGCGGATCAACCAACATCACTTCACCGATCGCGCTCTTTTTCTCAGTGACATCGACAACGACAACAAAACGATCATTCTGTATGACACGCAACACGTTATCAGATGATGCTAATGTCGTTTGTGAGGGTTTTTGCTCAACAGGCTTTGCAGGTGCGGATTTATCTGCTGATTTATTCTCAGACTTTACATCATCAGTTTTTGCCCCTGATTTTGCGGGAGTTTTGACATCCTTATTTGCTCCCGCTTTTGCAGGATCAACTTTGCCCGCATCATTTTGAACGGGCACAGGTGGCCACACTTGCGTGCCGTCCAGCTTGAAAATACGGCGTGTCACCTGATAACCCTGATCAACCGCAGGTTCTGGTGAAGTGGGGAAACCTGATACACCGAGCACAAGCTTTGCTGGCGTTGCACCCGTATTCGTCACAGTAATCGGCTGTTGTTCAAGGCTTGCGGCTTTATATTGGCGATAAAGTGCGCCTGTGTGAGCTGTATCGTTGATTTCAAGCGCGAGTTTATCAGAATCTTTGCCAAGAGCTTGAGCCGCAAGAACCATCCATGCATTCTCTTGTGTACTGGTGTAGCGATTGTCACCGCGAGCACTTTCAAGCACGACACTGGCCTTTTGAATGCTGGGCGCTTCACTTCCCGTTTCTGACATCAAGGTGAGTAAGCCTGATGTGTCACGCAAACGCGAGCCATAATCACCGCGCGAAACGGTTGTGGGTTTTGCACCTTGCAGATCCGTGACGGCACTCTCAAACACCGTTTTGGCTCGATTGCGATCTCCTAAAAGCGCAAGCGCAGCGCCTAATTGCGCCTTTGAAAGAGGGGTTGAAAAAACACTCAGGCGTGTATCGGCGAGATAACGCAAATCCCCCATCACAGGGCGAGCGTTACGCGCCAACACATATAATGCATAAGCAATTGATGGCGAATCCGTCGTGCTAACTTCACCCGAATTCGTCACCTGATTGCGCAAGCGATCAATCATGGTTTCAAACGCGGTTTTAGGAATGTTAAAGCCTGCTTCACGCGCACGGGTGAGGAAATCCCCCACATAGGCATCAAGCCACAGGTCAGAACCGCCCACACTCCATAGACCGAAGGAACCATCCGCCCCTTGACGCGCTAGTACCCGATCAATCGCACCACGAATACGTTCATCAAGATTTTGATCAAGCGCAAGGTGCTCATTTTTGGCGAGCTTGTTGACATAGAGCAAGGGAAGCGCGCGGCTGATGGTTTGCTCTGTGCAACCATACGGATAGCGATCAAGTGCAGCGAGAATGACGGGCACATCAAGCGCCGCATACGGCGAGACAGTTACCGAGGCCTGTCCACTTCCCGCCAAAAGATCCGTGAATATCTCATTATTGATCACAAATGAGCCGCCATTGGCCTCAAGCTGACGCACCGTGCGGCGTACAAAAGCATTGCCAGTCGGCTGCACACGCAGTTTCAGGCTTTGCGATGTCGTAAATTGCGCTGGACCACTCAGTTTCACCTCAAGCGCAGTTGTGCCCATCATGGCGGCATTTAACGCAAACGTCGCTGTATCTTTTCCGTTTTTCGCCAGTTGCAGCACTTTACGCGATGCCTCTTGCGGGAGCGTCACCGATGCTCCCGTGCCGCTGATCTCAAAGGTGTATTGTCCCGCCGCACCATCGACATTATCAATCGCAAGATGCAGCTGTGAGCGATCTCCCACGTTTAGAAAGCGCGGGAGTGTCGCTGTGACAACAACGGGATCACGAATAATCACATCTTTTGACGCTTGGCCGATTTTTGTTTTCGACCACGCTGCAACCATCACGCGGGCTGTGCCGTTAAAAGAGGGAATATCAAAACTGACATTGGCAACACCATCCGCCCCCACTTTGACAACGCCTGAGTAACGCACCAGCGGCTCTTGCGAAGGCGGATTAACATCCTGAGCCAGAGCTGGCCCATCACCCCCTGTGCGGATCGCGCCTACTGTGCCCTGCATACCGTCAATCAAGAGACCATATACATCACGAATATCCGCTGAGAGCATCCGTTGTCCGAGATAGTGTTCATTGGGATTAGGCGTTTCATAGCGCGTGAGATTGAGTATCCCCACATCAACTGCTGCAACAGAGACATAAGCCTCTTCTCCCGCACTCAAACCTGCAAGCTTGATGGGAAGATTGAGCGACTGACGCGGTAACATCTGCTTGGGAGCGCCAATATCCACGCTCAGTGTACGCGCTGCTTTATCAACAGAAAACCACGCAAGACCAATGGCGCGGCTTGGCATCCGTTTGGCTGCTGCATCAAGAGGGCGATGGTGAAGCGCCACAAGATACGCTCCTGCGCCCCATTCCGCTTTGGCGGTTAATGAAACGGTTTTACTCTCAGTTGAGACATCAACGGTTTGCAAATCCTGAACCTTATCGCCGACAACAGCGAGCGTCACCTTGCCAGCCTGACGCGATTTGAGGTGAACCTGCATCGTTTCACCTGCGGCATACCCCGCTTTATCAAGCGCGATTTCCATCAGGTCAGGGGTATCCGCTGAGCGATCCCCGCCATCCCAACCGACGTTAAACACAACGCTGGTTTGCGCGCCCTCTAACCCTTCCGCAATCACATCAAGACGATAACTACCCCATTGCACGGGCACACTGACACGTCCCGCTTTCGTCTCACTCACATCGAAGCGGCCATCGCGCTCACGGCGGGTGAGTTTGGCTGATTCATAAGACCAGCGTCCGTCCTTGTTATACCACTGCCAACGGCGCTCAATTTTAGAGAGCATCCATGTTACGCCTGATTTAGCAAGGCGATTACCTTCAGGTGTCACCAGCACCACATCAAACTCGGCTTGTGCGCCCTCGCTCAAGGCATCATCCTTAAAGAGCGGCTTAACACCCACCTGCACATTTTGCGGCGCGATCGGAATTGTGACGGAGCGCCCTACAGCGCGTCCACCCGATTCACCTACGCGCATCGTCACTTTTGCCTGAAGCGGATGAGAGCTTGACGATTGCGGAATGGCAACGTCCATCGTTACCTTTCCCTGATCACTGGTTTGTCCTTTAGGGTCTATTTCCTGTGTTGAAGCCTCAAAGGTTTCATCCTCAATCCCCACGCGATAGCCCTCAAGCGCACTTAATGAGGATTGCTCGGCTTTCTGGATAGCCACCTCCCCAGACACCTCAAGATCGGCGGCGGGAGCGCCATAAAGATACATTGCGCTGACATCAATTTTGGCATTATCTCCCGCGCGAATTGATTTAGCCTTGGATTGAAGCGTAATCTCAATGCGTTCAGGCACATAGTCCTCAACGAGGAAAGACGCCTCACCAATGGCTGGCGCTTTGACATCTGCATGAACCTGAACACGCCATGTTCCCATGGCGGCATTCGACAATAAAGGCACTGTCAACGCACGCCCACCAAGCCCTTGATCTGACACGATTTCGCGCCGATACTCTACACCATCGGGACGTTTGACAATCACCGTGAGCGGCATTGAGGCAGGGACAACCGCACCTGCATCTCGCAACAATGTCGTGATATGAACACTCTCGCCTGGGCGGTAAACGCCCCGTTCGGTGAATGTAAATACATCGAGCGGCCCTGGCGCCTGACGCCCCTTCACACCGCGATCACTCAAATCAAACGCCGACTGTTTGAGATCAAGAAAACCATAATCCCCCTTGCCGTCAGACGCGACAATCACCCCTGGTGAGAGGCCCTCAACACCTTTCGTCAAGCCCGCATCAAAACGGACATAACCGTTTGCATCGGTTTTTAGTGTCGCTAAGACTTCGTTATTACGCGCAATAAGGCGTAATTCTACATCTTTCATTGCGCCAGCATTCGCTAAAGAGCGCGCGAGAACATGCAAGCCATCATTGGCAGTGAAAGACGTGAGGCCAACATCTGTTACAACAAACCACTGCGTCGCAATTTGATTATACTCATCATCTCCTGATGGTTTGCCGCTTGGAATACTCGCAAGCATGACATACACACCTGCATCAAGTTGACCAACCGCTTGAAGTACGGGGAATGCCGTTGTCACATCTTTATTGAGTTCAGAGGCCGTGTCGAGTTGACCAGACCATACTTTTACGCCGTTTTCACTGCGCCACTTGCTTGCCTGATAGGATTCAAGCTGCTTTAAAAACTCATCAGAGCGCACCGCCGATAACAGATTGCGATCACCCACGCGCAACAGTTCTATATTGACGAGTTTGGTGTTCACACTGACAACGGGAATACCTTGTTGCCCTGTTTTAGGAAGCACATAATTGCGCCCCGTAAAACGTACTTGCGGTGAGCGATCGCGCACATAAATTTCATAATCAGCGGCTTTGAGCAGTTCTTCATCGACACTTGAGGGCAAGCCCTGACGCAAAATCATGTTGTAACGTTGACCATGTGCGAGACCCTCAACGCACAATTGCCGCTCTTCAGGCACAACGGCGACCTGATTTTGACCTGACACCACGACAAAGGGGGCAAAATCCACTTTGCCATAAGCAAGTGGTTCAGAAAACTCAAAGCAAATGCGCGGGGTTGAGGCATCGGCATCGACTTTATAATCGAGCACCCTAAACCCATGCTGTTCACGAAGATTTTTATAGGTTTCGCGTACCAGCGGATTATCGCGCAAAGCGAGCGAAGCGCGGTAAGCATTCAAAGCGGGACGCCAGTTTTCGCGCCGTGAAAACACATCCGCGAGTAAAACAAGCGCTTCGCCCTCAGCCTCTTTTCCGCTTGCGCGCTGATAAGCCATATACGCGGCTGTTGTCGCGATCTGCTGCAGATCATAGCGCTCGGAATAGTTTTTTGGTTCAATGGCAAGAGAGGCTTTTGTGAATAAGCGCCATGCACCCGCATCTTTGGCATTGACCGTCACCGCTGTGCGGCTTGCGCCCCATGCTTTACGCGGCTCATTTTTAGCGAGAAACTCTTCCGCCTCCTTTTTAAGTTGCTCAAACGAGCGATTGCCTTGAGGCGTTGCCTCTTTGCGCATCTTGGCTTCTAAACGCACACCGTCGCTTGCCAGATCTTCACGAATAAAGCTTTTTTGTGCATAGGCGGGAGAGAGCGTTGCCGTCCCAATGAGGGGAAGAGCGAGCGCGAACGAAAGCAGTAAAGCATACATTAAGAGCGGTAGAATAGCGTTTTTCTGAAGCGCATTAAAAACAAAGCGATCAAAAAAAATGCGCACTGCTACAGGTTTTAAAGACATATCCACCCCCACACATTCTACTCTTGCTGAATGTAGAATCAGTACTTCCCTATTTTTTTGATAGGTTTAGCACTACAAAGACGGGGAGTCATGTGCGCAATAGAACAAATCACAGAAAAAGACAGTTATAGAAAATGGCGTAATATCTTGTGAACAATCAATAAATTACTCAGCCGCAACCATGATAGGCTCAGAATGGGGATTAGCCGCATAGTCATCAATGCGCTGTTCGATCTCATGTCTGAAATGGCGGATCAAACCCTGAACAGGCCACGCGGCAGCATCTCCCAAAGCACAGATGGTGTGTCCCTCAATCTGATAGGACACTTCAAGAAGCATATCGATTTCACGCTTTTGCGCACGCCCCTCTGACATACGTGTGAGCACGCGCCACATCCAGCCCGTGCCTTCACGACAGGGTGTACATTGGCCACATGATTCATGCTTGTAAAAATAAGCCAGACGCGCAATTGCACGAACAATATCAGTGGACTTGTCCATCACAATCACTGCCGCCGTCCCCAATCCAGACTTAAGCGCCCGAAGCGAATCAAAATCCATGGGTGTGTCAATGATCTCATGAGCAGGAACACACGGCACGGATGAACCACCTGGAATGACGGCTTTGAGATTATCCCAGCCGCCGCGAATGCCACCGCAATGCCGATCAATCAACTCACGAAAGGTCAGACCCATTGCCTCTTCAACATTGCAAGGTTTATTGACGTGGCCTGACACGCAAAACAGTTTCGTGCCCACGTTATTCGGGCGACCAATTCCTGAAAACCACGCCGCCCCGCGCCTCAGAATTGTTCCCGCAACCGCGATTGACTCGACATTATTGACGGTTGTTGGGCAACCATAAAGACCCATATTAGCAGGGAATGGCGGCTTGAGGCGCGGCATTCCTTTTTTGCCTTCTAAACTCTCTAAAAGGGCGGTTTCTTCACCACAAATGTATGCACCCGCCCCATGATGCACATAAAGATCAAAGGGATAACCATGTATGTTCGATTGACCTATGAGGTTTGCGTCATAAGCTTCTTGAACCGCATTTTCTAAAGCAATGCGCTCAGCAACGTATTCGCCGCGAATGTAAATATAACAGGCATGCGCGCCCATCGCAAAAGAAGCGAGCAGACAGCCCTCGATCAAAAGATGCGGATCGTGGCGCATGATCTCGCGATCTTTGCAGGTTCCAGGTTCTGATTCGTCAGCATTGACGACAAGATAATGCGGACGCCCATCCGATTGTTTCGGCATGAAAGACCATTTTAGCCCTGTGGGGAATCCTGCACCACCGCGTCCACGCAAGCCAGAGGCTTTCATCTCTTCAATGACCCAATCACGCCCTTTCTCAAGCAAAAATTTTGTGCCATCCCATGCACCGCGCTTTTGCGCGTCTTTCAATGAAGGGGAATGAAAGCCATACAGGTTCGTGAAAATGCGGTCTTGATCAGCCAACATGTGTCTATCTCGTTTTGCGGAGAGATGTCATACCTCCCCATAAATTCTGTTTGGTTATAAAACGTTGGTAGGCAACAATCAATTGCAACGACACGCACAACGTTTACATTGACGCGATTAATACACTTAAACTAAGCCGCTGTAGGAGCCGGCTTGATATCATCAAAGCGCTTTTTCCACGCTCCAAGCAACGAGCCATCATAAAGGGCAGGATCAGTAAGCGTTTTAACCTCCCCTTCTGGTTCAGATGATCGACGTGCACTTTGAGGACCCACTTTTACAGGCTTACCCGCTTTAAGATTATCAAGAAGCACGGCAAATGTTTCTGGGGTTAAATCTTCGTAGTAATCATAATTGATTTGAACCATAGGTGCATTACAACATGCCCCAAGACATTCAACTTCAAGCCATGAAAATAAGCCATCAGGTGATACAACGCGCTCAGCGCCAATTTTTTCTAAACAAACTTTTTTGAGAGCTTCAGCGCCACACAGCATGCAAGGTGTTGTACCGCATAGTTGTATAAAAAAACGACCCACAGGGGCAAGATTAAACATGGTGTAAAAACTTGCAACCTCAAGCACTCGAATGAAAGGCAT
Source organism: Beijerinckiaceae bacterium (assembly GCA_044356745.1). Lineage (GTDB taxonomy): Bacteria > Pseudomonadota > Alphaproteobacteria > Rhizobiales > Beijerinckiaceae > JBIKVP01. Next base: position 7,681 of record JBIKVP010000079.1, read on the forward strand.
ATCAAGGATGTGCGCAATTTCTTCAATCGCAGCTTTGGGAACCCATCCTCCTGCTTGCTCTTGAGCTTTCCATAGCAATGGAATGACAGCAGATGCTTGACGCCCTAATGGGTATTTAGCGATTTGTTCGCGAACCCAAACAATGTTATCGCCCTCAAAATTAAAGGAGGTCGGTTGGATATCATCAGGGGCTAAGCGGCGTACACTCATTGATATTGCTCATGTTAAAGGATGCATAAAATTATTTTTTACACTCGATACGTACAGAGAATAAAGTTCGTTTGCAATATTTCTCTTACTTACGCTGTGACGATGTTGCTCATGGAAAATATCTTTAAATGGATCAAAGCTCACATTAGTCTATTTTTAAAGGCTGTTCATTCACGGCGTTGAGGGCAGCACCCCATAAAACAAGATAAGCACTTAAATAAAACCATATGAGAAGTGCAACGACTGCTCCAATTGAGCCATAAATTTCGTGGTATTGCGGAAAATTGGACATGTAATAAGATAATGCCCACGATGCGGCTAACCAGAATATAATGACAAATAAAACACCCCAACTGACAAAAATTAATTTATTCATGCGTCTGTTTGGGCCAAAGCGATAAACTGTCCAAAGTCCAGATGACAATAAGACAATTGCAATGACCCAGCGCAACAACGTGATCAGTAGAGCGGTCGCTTCTTCAAGAGGTAGATAAGCCATAAGAATAGGAGCGACAAAAACAACAAGCAATGCCACGATGGCCATCGCAATCAAAATGAACGTCATCATTAGCGAAAAAAAATAAATGGGGTAAGCCATTTCGATTCGGAATATCGTAAATCGCGTTAAGGCCAAGTATAAGAGCACTGCCCCCTGCACGCGCAGACCAAATTGTCGTCATAATTGAAAAAAGTGTCGTCCAACCAAGGGTTTTACGCTCCACAAGTAATAAGTTTGTCACTTGGTCAGCCAAAAGATTATACGCGTCCTTCGGAATTACATCACTTAAAAGCTGTAATTGCCCCTGAACAACGGTTGGATCAGCTATGAGCCCAAACACTGCTATAAGAGCTGCAATTGCGGGAAAAATTGACAATGTTGTATAAAATGCAATTCCTGCAGCAATCAAATCTAAGTTAGTTTGTCCAGCAAGAGTCCAGACGCGTTTAAACTTTTGAGCAATGACACGCGGAACATAAGAAAAAGTTAGAGCACGTTTATTTCTATACCCCTCGTGAGTGAAGAGTTGGCGTTATCTTTTTATTAAGGTTGTTTTGATTCCAATTTGGTATGGGTACGCTTTTAGAACCGGATCAACGGCAGGAGCTTTTGAAACGCCACCGCACCG
>JBIKVP010000022.1:0-28627 GCA_044356745.1 Beijerinckiaceae bacterium
TCGTGAAGGCCATCCTTGGCTTCCTGAATACCACTTTTCCGCAAAAAGCACGATTATGGGTTGACCGCCTATCCGATAACTTCAAAATACTTCAGACACCAACTCTTCAAATGTGAGGGGTATAGTACGGTTTTGTTAGGCAAGATTGAGGCCGTAGCACTACTTTATTGTGAGACAACAAGTGCCCAGAACACACCATACTTTGAATTGTTGGTATAACTTGTTGCAATACCCATACGGGTTGCGTGAGGAGAAAGCATGATCCGATTATGTTCTGGAGAGTCGCGCCACCCTGAAAACGCCTCTGCTAAAGTGTGATAACCAGCTGATAAATTAGCGCCTGCATCTTTTACACCGGATGCAAGAAGTGTTTTCTTGAGCAGCTCGGCAGAACGGGTTTTATTCTCGCGCGCCATACCATCCGCTTCATGCTGTGCAGTCACTTGGAGGGATGGATCAAATATGAGCGGCTTGAGACCTTTATTCATACGATACGCTGAAATCATCGCACGAGCTGCTTCTTGATCAACCTGCGCCGAATGAGATGCGAGAGAGCGATACATCGCGGGTTGCGTGTTTGGCTGTGGTGTTGTCTGGCATCCTGAAAGACCCAAAGAAGATAAAACACCCGCGATAAAGGCACTACAGGTCATAAGGTTAGCTCCAGTCATGGTTTTTAATCCTTTGACTTCTTGTCAGGCATCAAATTTTGCTTTGCTTCACGCATACGCCGCCGTTGTGCCGATTTACCATCAGCTAACTTTTGTTCATGCTCATGCTCAATGGCCTCTGCAATATGTTCAAGTGTGTTTTCCAAGCGATCTAATCCGATCAAATTCATATTAGATGTTGGTAGTGGCAATGGTGAAATGCTCAAGCTTTGAAGATTAGAGAAAATTGCAAAGTGCAGGTCACTTGAAATAAGTGCCGCCATATCAACGTTGGCGATGAATGCAATTAATTCAAAATCTAGCATTGTGTCATGAATTTTTTTGAAGAAAACCTTTGGAGCAGGATCGCTGAGCACATCTGCATTTTTGCTTGCCACTTCAAGCATCATCGCTCTGACTTGTTGTGGATCAGAAGTGCGCGGAACGCTCAACGGAATAACCACGCGCCCAAGTTTATTTTTACGCATCCGATTTTTAACAACAGCCGTAATCAAGTTTGCGTTGGGAACCATAACCATAGCGCGGTCAAAGGTTTCAATTTCCGTGGCACGCACATTAATTTGCCGCACATAACCCTCAACATCACCGGCAACGATCAGATCATCGACACGGATCGGGCGCTCCCATAATAAAATTAATCCTGAAACGAAATTTCCAACAATCGATTGTAATCCAAAACCTATACCGACTGAAAGCGCACCTGCAACAATTGTGATTTTATCAAGACTGAGCCCCAATTGTGCAAAAGCCAACATGACTGCGACCAGTACACCAAGATAGCCAAAAGCGGTTTTAATCGAATTACGCAGCCCTGAATCAAGATTGGTAGATGGTAGATAGGTTTTATCAAGCCAACGCTGAAGCCCTCTTGTTGCCACTAAACCTAAAACGAAAAAAATAATCGCTGTCAGCACAGCAGAAACGGAAATCGTTACATCCCCAATTTTAAAGCCAAAGAACGCTGTTTTTACGGATGACCATAAACTGTCTGTCTCAAAACCCCATGGCGCTAAAACCAAAATTGCAGCAAGCGTTATCAGCAAAAGGCGCGTTAAGCCTGTCATAATAACGCTAATCTGTTGCAGTGAGCGCTTGCGCACACCAACATTCAATTGAATGGCAAGAGAGAGACGTGTGTCGCCGCTAATACTGTTGCCAATGAGATCTTGGCTGATATTCAATCCAAACAACAATAAGACACAAACGAGTGAAATCCAGACGGTCTGATCCATAAGGAATTCAGCGAGCGTGATATATCCACTGACGATACAGATCACAATTGCAACCATAATGCCCCACGCGATCAAGCGTAAAGGGCCGCCAAATTGAACAGTCGGCGGTACGTAAGGCCCTAAACATGCAGTGTCTTCTGAAGGTGCGGCCTGATTTAATTTGCGTAAAACACCCATGCATGTGACGGCAAAAACAAGCGTGAATGCGCCACGCCATACAACGATGAGAGGCGTTGAAGCAGCAGTTGCCTGCAACATTGCTTCACCGATTTTATTAAAGCTAACGATGAATGCGATAGACACAGCAAGATGATGGATCAAGTTGGCGGATTGATCTTGAACATCAATATAGCGCCAATGAGGGATATCTGGTGCAAGAAGCGCATCAGAGAGCGCTCGTACAAATGCAATGAAAACCACTGTGCTCAAAATCGCGGTAATCACTGGAAAAACACGTGGCGGTGTCAAACCTGTTAGCTGCAACCCATTGAAAATAAAATAACATCCCAAACCGATGGGAACAACACGCAAAAATATATGCGCCAAAGCTGCAAGCGCAATACGTGAGCGCGCTGGACTATGTTGCACGGGATTACGCAGGACAACTTTGGTTTGAAGATAACGTCGTAAAAACGTCATTCCAAGAGCGAGCAAAAAAGAAGCAAAGAGCAATATTCCACGACGATCCGTAAGACGTTCTCCAAAAGAATGAATCCAATCCCCTTGAATGAGACGAATAGCCGACATGTCTTGAGAGAAGTTTTTAATAACACCAAGCCATAGATCCGGCACAAGCGGACTTGTATGCTGCTCTAATAAAACTTTACGAAATGCAGAGCGCTTGCGTTGAGATAATGTTGTAGCCTGTTGCTCAGCTTGAACCAGCAAAGCATTTCCGAGTTTTTGACCTTCTAATGCCTCCTTTAAATCTTTCTCACGCTCAGTACGCTCAAGGGAAAGTTCAGGACTTTCCATGGGAGATTTATCATCTGGTTTAGGGCCAAGCTGATCAAGTCGCGCTTTGGCTGCCTCAACTTTTGGCTCCGAATCTAAAATAAAACGACGCAAACTTTCAATTAAAGGCGGAAGACGGGCACGGAATCGCTCAATTTCCCCTTCTGAAATATCATCACGCTTGAGCGCTGCTTCAATCCGATCAAGATCAGCGCGAATGGGATCAAGGATTGCCCGAAACGATAATACCGGCGTTTCAGTGGACGGGGTTATGAGTGGAGGCGTGGCGATAGGAGCAGGTACAACAGGCGCCTTTTCGGTTGGAGATTGCAAGAATCCAGGCGATGTTTGCGCCTGAAGCGGAATGATAGCTGTTATTAGCGCTAATACAGCAAATGTTATAAAGATATAAACATATCTATATATGTGCATGAACCGTTTGAGGGTTACATTACAATATGTTGCCCATTCAAGAAGCTGACTATAAATGGTGTAAAAAGGTTTGATTCGCATTTTTCAAGCTTTGCCCATAGATTGGGGCAAAGGCAAGACGATCTAATCACGCGCTAAAAAGCACAAAGAATCCACATCTGATGCCAACTTGTTTAAAGCATACTCGGGAGTACGCGATCAGGTGGACGATGCCCATCCATAAATGCGCGAATATTGATGATGACTTTTTCACCCATATCAACACGACCTTCAATCGTGGCCGAACCCATATGCGGCAATATAACAACCTTGCCGGCTTTGGCTAAGCGTACAAGACGCGGATTGACCGCAGGTTCGTGCTCAAACACATCAAGTCCTGCACCGGCGATTTCACCCGCTTCAAGCATACGCGCCATCGCATTTTCATCGATAATCTCGCCACGCGCCGAGTTAATGATAATGGCATCATGCTTGATCAGTTTGAGTCGGCGTGATGACAAGAGGTGATAGGTGGCTGGTGTGTGCGGACAGTTCACTGAGATAATGTCCATGCGTGCGAGCATTTGATCAAGTGATTCCCAATATGTCGCTTCAAGTGCGTTTTCGATATCATCATCGACACGGCGACGATTATGATAATGGATCGACAAACCAAAAGAATGCGCGCGCTTTGCAAGCGCTTGTCCAATGCGTCCCATACCAATAATTCCGAGGCGCTTTCCGGTAATACGGCGACCGAGCATCCACATCGGCGACCAGCCATTCCATTCACCTTCAGGCAGCACGCGCGCACCTTCTGCAATGCGTCTTGATACAGCCAGAATAAGTGCCATGGTCATATCCGCTGTATCAGCAGTGAGTACACTGGGTGTATTTGTCACCATAATTCCGCGCGCAACAGCAGCCTGAACATCAATGTTATCAAAGCCATTACCAAAGTTTGCAATCAATTTGAGGCGATCACCTGCCTGAGCTAAAAGTGATGCATCAATTTTATCTGTCACTGTTGGCACAAGCACATCTGCGTGCTGCATGGCGTGAATGAGTTGTTCACGGTTTAAAATGACATCATCCGCATTTAAATGCGTATCGAACAACTCGCACATCCGTGTCTCAATCACATCCGGTAAACGGCGTGTAATGACAACGGTGGGCTTGGCACGATGTGGCATAATTTCAACCTCTCAACATAAGCCTATCCATCCTTAGCGGAAGGCTATAAAAAATCCTAGACCCAAATCTTAGAACGCGTCTAGAGTGACGTAATAAGCATCCTGTTTCAATGAATCAGACATATAGCGCTATCTGCATTTGTCGGTACATACTTTTTTGAAACTTCTCATAAAATTGGTTTGAAAATGATGACACTCCATACGCGTTTATTTGACAATAACGATAATGCTTCATTGACTCTTTTTAGTCGTCTCACCGTGAGCGGCATGATGAGCCTCACACTTTTTTTGGCCTGTTTTGTAACGCAAGATGCTATGGCACAATCAGCGCTGCCTGGTGCACAAGGCAGTGTCACAGGTTTGCCCCTGCCCCGTTATGCCAGTCTGAAATCGGATCGCGTGAACTTACGTGAAGGCCCTTCAAAAGATCATCGCACATTATGGGTTTTTCAACGCGAAGGATTACCCGTTGAAATTACAGCTGAATTTGAAACATGGCGACGCATTCGCGACTCAGAAGGTACAGAAGGATGGGTGCTACATTCTCTTTTGTCTGGGCGACGTTCAAGTCTTGTGACACCATGGATCAAGCTTGAGAAAAACGAACTACAACCTTTATTTGAGCGTGCAGATGATCAAGCCAAAATCTCTGCAAAGCTTCAATCAGGTGTGATCGTGAACGTGAAAAACTGCAATGGCAGTTGGTGTCGCATTACGGGGAAAGACTTTGATGGCTACATTCGCCAGAATCGGCTTTGGGGCGTGTATCCCAATGAGCGCGTCGAATAAGACTGTATCTTTTTAATCCAAATACTTAACGCAAAATCTTCGCGTTAACCTTATTTTAAGAATTGAGGCAAGATTGCCTTAATCTCCATTGCTGCACCCGTCTACTCATGAGATGATGATTCATCTTTTGTTAACTATGTGGTGCGGCGTTGCGTAAAGTGTTTGGAAAATTCTCTGGTCTAGTGCTCGGTTTTAGCGCTATTTTGGCTTGCTCATTTATTATGACTAGTATGGCTTTTGCACAGACAACAAGCCGCAATCTTCCTCATTCTGCAACAAAGACTGCTCAGAGCCGTCTTCTTGCAGCTCTACCCGCAACTGTTGCGATTGCACCTGTTGCAGAAGAAAGTCGCCCCCCCATCGGCTGGGTGCAGTTTTGTCGTGATCATGCCGCTGAATGCTCACTGAATGAAAACGAGGCAGATGTTATTACCTTAACACCTCAAGTGTGGCGTACGCTTCAAAAAGTGAATGTTGATATTAATAAAGCCGTTAACCCAATAACAGATATAGAGCATCATGGCGTTGCTGAATTGTGGTCATTTCCGCAAAATGGCAAGGGTGATTGCGAAGATTATGCCTTGCTTAAGCGCAAACAACTTTCTGATATGGGGTTGCCACGTCGAGCACTTCTGATGACAGTTGTAATTGATGAACAAGGTGGGCACGCGGTATTAACCGTGCGCACTAATCGCGGTGACTTTGTGCTCGACAACAAGCGAAACGCTATTTTATCTTGGGATGAAACGGGTTATCGTTTTGTAAAGCGTGAAGCACAGATTAAAGGTGGTTGGGTTGCAATGAATGATCCTGGCCCTGCTGTTTCTACTGCGGGACGTTAAATCCACTCACCAATTTTAACAACGCAGCCCTCCTTACAGGAGGGTTTTTTAATGCATGATCTTTTCATACACAATGCGAAGAGGTCTATATACCTCATGATACCTCATGGCCAATCAAACTTAGCAATCAACTATATTTTTAGCACTTGCTAAAAATATATTATTGAGCTAAATCTATTTTCATAGCCAACAACTGAGGATCAAAAAACAATTATGACCAAACCATTTTTCAAAAAAGGTTATGTCGCCATTACCTTTTTAGCGGTGTTTGGTTTATCATTGGGGCAAGTTTATGCAGCAGATAAACTTAAAGCTGTAACAACGTTTACAGTTATAGCCGATATTGCCCGTAACGTTGCGGGAGATGCCGCGATTGTTGAGTCTGTGACAAAGCCTGGCGCTGAGATTCATGATTATCAGCCAACACCACAAGATATTATACGCGCCCAAAATGCCAATATTATTTTATGGAATGGCCTCAATCTTGAACGCTGGTTTGAGCGATTCTTACAAGATATCAGAGATGTACCCAATGTTGTTGTCTCTCAAGGCATTGAGCCGCTTTCCATCTATGAAGGCCCTTATTCAGGCAAACCCAATCCTCATGCTTGGATGTCAACAAAAAACGCTCTGATTTATGTTGAGAACATCCGCAAAGCATTTGTGGATGCCGATCCTAAAAATGCGACAGTTTATAATGCCAATGCGAAAGCCTACAGTGAACGAATTCGTGCGCTTCAATCAGACCTTAGTGATTCACTGAAAAACATACCCGAGCAAAAGCGTTACCTCGTCACGAGTGAAGGAGCGTTTAGCTACTTAGCAAAAGACTTAAACATGAAGGAAGTTTATCTGTGGGCCATTAATGCAGATCAGCAAGGTACACCACAGCAAGTGAGAAGAGTGATTGATACGATCCGTCAAAGCAACATCCCAGTTGTTTTTAGTGAAAGCACGCTTTCAGATAAATACGCCAAGCAACTCGCAGCTGAAACAAATGCACTCTATGGTGGGGTTTTATATGTCGATTCTTTAAGTGAAGCTGATGGGAATGTGCCGACCTATCTTGATCTTCTTAAAGTGACAACCAGTACAATTGCGAATGGCTTTAAAACCGCATTGGAGAAGCAATAAGTGAATGCTTTTATTGAGTTAGACAATGTTGGTGTAACCTACTCTAACGGTCAACCCGCTCTCAAAGGTGTTACCGCCAAGCTTCATGCTGGAACGATATGTGGTCTTGTTGGGGTCAATGGCGCAGGAAAATCAACGCTATTCAAAGCAATTATGGGATTCATCAAGCCGACGACAGGAAGGGTGACGATCGCGGGTCAAGATGTGCGACATGCTTTGAAAAATAATTTGATCTCCTATGTTCCACAAACTGAAGACGTAGACTGGAATTTTCCTGTGCTCGTTGAAGATGTTGTGATGATGGGACGTTACGGGCACATGGGATTCTTGCGCCGTCCATCTGCTACAGACAAACGGCTTGTTGATGATGCTTTAGAACGTGTGGGTATAAGCGCTTACAAAAAACGCCAAATTGGGGAGTTAAGCGGAGGCCAGAAAAAACGCGTTTTTGTAGCGCGTGCACTTGCTCAAGGCGGACAGATTATTTTACTCGATGAACCCTTTGCCGGCGTTGATATTAAAACCGAAGATACCTTGATTGCACTCTTTCGCTCACTCGCCGCCGAGCAGCGCCTGATATTGGTTTCAACTCATAATCTGGGAAGCGTGCCTTACTTTTGCGATGAGGTGATGTTGGTCAACAAAAGTCTTTTAGCTTATGGCTCTGTTGAGAAAACGTTTACGCAAGATAATCTCAATAAAGCGTTTGGCGGGATTTTGCGTCATCATCAGCTTGTGGCATCTGATTTACATGATGACGCAGATGCACGTAGCATCACTGTTCTGACTGATGATGAGCGCCCTCTTGTATTTTATGGCGATCAAAGTGCCCAGAAAATCACAAAATATGATGGCAAAAAATGATTGAGTATCTACTGGAGCCTTTTACCTACAAATATATGTTCAACGCCATATGGGTTAGTGCTCTAGTCGGTGCAACGTGCGCTTTTTTATCATCTTATTTGATATTAAAGGGCTGGTCATTGATGGGCGATGCGTTAGCACACGCGATTGTACCAGGTGTGGCATTGGCATATTTGCTCGCTCTCCCTTATACAATAGGTGCTTTTTTTGCAGGATCCCTCGCGGCATTGAGTATGTCCTTTGTTAAGCAACAAACGAAATTGCGTGAAGATGTGATTATCGGATTAGTTTTTACAACCTTTTTTGCTATTGGCCTTCTGCTTGTATCGATCAATCCAACTTCAGTGAATATTCAAGGCATTATTCTTGGCAATATTTTGGCAATATCAAACGATGATATGGTGCAAGTTGTTATCATTTCAGCAATTTGTTTGCTTGTGCTTGCTTTGAAATGGAAAGATTTTTTAATTATCTTTTTTGATGAGAACCACGCGCGTAGCATCGGCCTTCCAGTTCAGACATTGCAAATTGTTTTCTTTGCACTTTTAAGTGCCGCAGCGGTAGCCGCTTTGCAAACTGTCGGTGCTTGTCTTGTTATTGCGATGATGGTGACACCCGGAGCAACGGCGTATTTATTAACCGATAAATTTGGCAAATTAATTGTGACTGCGATGCTTTTTGGCAGCATTACGAGTGCTTTAGGTGCTTATTTAAGCTTTTTTTTGAATACGAATCCGGGTGGATTAATTGTCACAATACAAACACTGATTTTTTTGGCAGCGTTTTTACTCGCACCAAAATATGGATTGCTAAAGGCCAGACGTACTGCAAAACACCTTAGTGAAGAGGCTACCCATGGATAGTCTCAATGCCTTTCTTATAGAGCCGTTGGCACATGATTTTATGCAGCGCGCGCTCTTAATGTCGCTCTTAATTGGCATTGTCTGCTCCATTTTTTCTTGCTTTTTAGTTTTAAAAGGCTGGTCACTCATGGGAGATGCCGTATCCCATGCCGTTTTACCTGGACTGGCGCTTGCCGTCATCATCGGCATTCCATTAGGTATTGGTGCATTTTTCGCGGGTTTATTTTGCGCTTTAGCAACGGGGTATCTCAAAGATCATAGCAGAGTTAAAGAAGATGCTGTTATGGGAATTGTGTTTTCTGGAATGTTTGCGCTAGGCCTTGTTCTGATAACGAGCATTGAAACCGATGTGCATTTAATGCACGTGTTGTTTGGAAATGTGCTCGGTATTTCAAAATATGACTTATGGACTGCCGGCAGCATTGCTGCTCTATGCGCTATCATCATGCTGATAAAGCGCAAAGATTTCATGCTTTATTGCTTTGATCCAGCATATGCGAGTGTGATTGGCCTTAACGTGAAAATTCTACATCTGGGCTTACTGATTTTGCTCGCACTCACAATTGTTGCGTCTTTAAAAGCGGCTGGGATCATTCTGGTGACCGCGATGTTGATTGCACCAGGCGCAATTGGTTATATGCTCTGCCAATCTTTTGATCGCATGTTGTTGGTTTCAATGAGCGCCTCTGTTTTTTCATGCGTGACTGGTACACTTTTAAGCTTCCACATTGATGCAGCAACCGCGCCGCTGATCGTTGTGATTCAAGCTGGGTTGTTTATACTTGCTGCCATCATTGGGAAAAGTCGTGGTTCGGTGAAAGGACTAGTTGATGGGAAACGAACCTCAAAAGAAGCTTGAATCAAAGCTTGCAGATCCAAAAGTACAGGCAAGCTGGTTTGCGCGCGTGCGTGAAGCTCATCAAAAGGAAACAACTGAAGATTATGTCGAATTAATTGCCGATTTAATTGATAATCAACAAGAAGCTCGCCTGAGCGATCTAGCAACACGCTTAGGCGTTGCACATCCTACAGCGAATAAAGTTGTCAGTCGCCTTAAAGCAGAAGGTTATATTGAAAGCCAACCTTATCGGTCTATTTTTCTAACGGACAAAGGCTGGAAGCTCGCTAAAAAATGTAAAGAGCGCCATCAGATTGTATTGGAGCTTCTTATTCGTCTTGGCGTCGATCCTGAAGCCGCTGAATTTGATGCAGAAGGTATTGAGCATCATATTAGCGATAAAACGCTCGATATTATGAAGCGATTTGAAAGATAAAGCGCTTATTCTACGTTATGCTGATTTAATGAGCACATTGTGCTAAAATCAGGGTAATATTTCGAGAGCGTTTATTTAGCAAGCAGATAAAGATATATTTTATCAGACTATTCTAGGGCTAGAAACAACCGCATTGTGGCGTTATATGAAGGTGACATGACACTTCAATCACGCTTACAAGCTGGAGAGAGCAATGACCTTGCCTGATGACACTTTATCTTTTCCGTGTCGCAAAGGTCATGATCGCGAAAATGTAACTTCACATAATGATCCTTTTGACCCTGATGCGGATCGTCTGCGTGAAGAATGCGGTGTTTTTGGCATTTTTGGACACCCTGAAGCAGCAGCTATTACTGCGCTTGGACTTCATGCCTTGCAACATCGGGGTCAAGAAGCAGCTGGAATTGTTTCATTTGATGGTCAACGCTTTCACTCTGAGCGACGTATGGGGCTTGTGGGTGATAACTTTTCACGCCGCGAAGTGATTGATCGCGTAACGGGTGAAATGGCGATCGGACATGTACGTTATTCTACGACAGGTGAAACCGTTTTACGGAATGTGCAGCCTCTTTTTGCCGAACTTGAAGGTGGCGGCTTTGCAGTTGCCCATAATGGTAATCTCACAAATGGCCTTACATTAAGGCGTAATCTGATTAAAGAAGGCGCTATTTGCCAATCTACAACCGACACAGAAGCGATTGTCCATCTTGTTGCACGCTCTCGCAAAGCGCGCATTTTAGAGCGTTTCACCGATGCAATCCGTCAGTTGGAGGGGGCATATTCACTCGTTGCTCTCACAAATAAAAAATTGGTGGGCGCACGCGATCCTTTAGGCATTCGTCCTCTTGTATTGGGTGAGCTTGACGGTGCTTACATCCTTGCATCTGAAACGTGTGCTCTGGATATTATCGGGGCTAAATTTGTCCGTGATATTGAGAATGGCGAAGTTGTCGTTATTACAGAAGATGGCATCGAATCGCTGAAACCGTTCCCTGAACAGATGATGCGCCCTTGTATTTTTGAATACATTTATTTTGCACGTCCTGATTCTGTTGTTCATGGACGCAGTGTTTATGATGTGCGCAAAAAAATGGGTGAACAACTTGCCCTTGAAGCGCCTGCAGATGTGGATGTTGTAATTCCTGTACCTGACTCAGGAGTGCCCGCAGCACTCGGTTATGCTCAAAAAAGTGGCTTGCCGTTTGAATTCGGCATCATCCGCAATCACTATGTAGGCCGTACATTTATTCAACCCACGCAAAGTATTCGCGAGCTTGGCGTGCGTATGAAACATTCGGCAAATCGTGGTGTGATTGAAGGTAAGCGCGTCTTATTGATTGATGACAGTATCGTGCGCGGCACAACGAGCGTTAAAATCGTTCAGATGATGCGTGAAGCAGGCGCTAAGGAAGTGCATATGCGTATTTCCAGTCCACCTATTACACATCCAGATTATTACGGCATCGACACGCCTGATAAAAGCAAGCTTCTTGCAGCGACCACGGATTTAGAAGGAATGCGCGCATTCATGGGCGCAGACAGCCTCGCCTTTTTATCAATTGATGGCATTTATCGTGCAATGGGATATGAGGGGCGCAATCCATTACGTCCTCAATTCACCGATCATTGCTTTACAGGTGAGTATCCCACTGCCCTGACCGATTTAAGTGATGAAAAGGTGCGCCAGCTTTCACTTTTGGCAGAAGCAGGCTAAATGCGTGTCTTCACTTCGCTTAAAATCATAATTGTCATGTGTTTTAATCCACCTTTTTAAGTCCATTAGCGTAGCGCTTCCAATTATCAATGTAATGACTTGCGGAAGCTTTAAGCCGTGTAATGGTGGCATCGTCTACTGATTTGACAACGCGGGCGGGAGAACCAACGATCAACGAGTGATCAGGGTATTCTTTTCCCTCTGTAATTAATGCGTTAGCGGCAACGAGGCAATTGCGTCCAATTTTTGCGCCATTCATGATCACTGCACCCATACCAATCAGTGTATTTTCGCCAATTGTACAGCCATGCAAAATGGCGTGATGACCAATGGTGCACCCCTGCCCCACTGTCATTGGAAACCCTAAATCGGTATGTAGCATTGCCCCTTCCTGAATATTGCTTCCCGCTTCAATCGTGATGCGCTCATTATCGCCCCGTAAGACTGCGCCAAACCATACCCCTACATCTTCTCCAATCACGACATCGCCAATAATATGTACATCTGGAGCAAGCCAGTAACGGCCATCTTCAGGTAAAATGGGTTCAATATTATCAAGGGCATAAATTGGCATATGTGTCTTTCCCAAAACAGTTTAAGCTTAATCACACCCTATCATGCCCGTACTGTCATATTTTGCAAGCTGATCACATCATTATTCATATACCATTCAACTTGCCGAAGGCATGTTTACGCCCTAGTTTGCGCGTATGATGTGTATGATCGCGATAATTCTGTAGGCTTTAAAATGACAATCCGTTTTTGTAGTACATTATTGAAAACTGTACTTTACTGCGCCGCATTTGGCATAACAACATTAAACTCACAGGCGCATGCGCAAGCACCCTCTCGCGGTGCAAGTGAACGCCCACCCGTTAGTGTCATTACAGCTCCTGTTATTCAAAAACCAATGCCAGTGCGCCTTGATGCGATTGGCACTGTACAACCAATGTCATCAGTGACTCTACGCTCGCGTGTTGACAGTCAAATTACGGAAGTTGCCTTTGAGGATGGTGCAAAAGTAAAAGAGGGTGATGTTTTATTTCGTTTGGACGCGCGACAGATTGAAACCCAAATTCGCCAAGCGGAAGCCAATGTTGCGCGGGATCGTGCCAATCTCACTCTTGCAGAGGCAGAGTTACAACGTGCTGAAGCCCTTGCGAGACGTGATTTCGGCACGGAACAGCGTCTTGATTCAACACGCAGTAATGTTGCAGCTCTCAAAGCTGGGATCAAAGCCAATGAGGCTGCTCTTGATTTTTTAAAAGTTCAACAAAGCTATTACACGATTAAAGCACCGATTACAGGGCGTATTGGCGTAGCAGGCCTTAAAGCGGGAAATAATGTTCGTAGTGGTGACAATGTTAATGTGCTTGCAACACTCAATCAAATGACACCAATTTACGTGACATTTTCACTTCCACAACGTCATTTGCCTGATGTGCGTAAAGCTTTGGAAGATACCACTGCACAAGTCATCGCTACGCCTCAAGGCTACAATGAGGGTGTGACAGGGCGTATTGCAGTCATTGATAATACCGTTGATCCTCTCACAGGCACACTACAAATTCGCGCTGTTTTTGAAAACAATACCGACACATTGTGGCCAGGGGCACTATGTCAAGTGCGCGTATTATTACGCACTGAACCTGATGCCGTTGTTATACCACGCGAATCTGTACTGAGCTCTCAAAATGGTGCGATTGTTTTTGTTGTTGAAGGAGAAGGTGCTCAGGCTATTGTTAAATCAAGACAAATCACGGTTAATCGCACAATTGACAATGAAGTTGTCGTCTCATCAGGGCTTAAGGCAGGTGAGCGTGTGATTGTTGATGGACAAGGACAATTAAGCGAGGGTGCACGCATCATTATTCGTGACACCTTAAAATCAACGCCAACGCCAACGCCAACACCATCGACCGGCGAGCCAACCTCATCGACACGTTCAACAGCGGGATAGGATCAAGCGTATGCTTTCAGAACTATGTGTGCGCCGCCCCGTGATGACGACGCTGATGATGGCGTCGTTCGTGATTTTTGGCCTCTTTGCTTATGTCCAGCTCCCGATTTCAGCGCTTCCGCGGGTTGATTTTCCCACGATCAGCGTTTCAGTGCGGTTGCCAGGCGCTAGTCCTGAAACAATGGCTGTATCTGTGGCTTCTCCTCTAGAACGCGAACTCTCAACGATTTCAGATATTACGTCACTCACATCAATCTCACAGCAAGGATCTACATCAATCACTATTCAGTTTGACCTTAATCGTGATATTGATGGTGCAGCACTTGATGTACAAACAGCGATTAGTGCTGCTGCACGGCGACTACCACAAGATTTGCCCGCTCCGCCTTCCTTCCGCAAGGTTAATCCCGCCGATCAACCCGTGATGTTCATGGTTCTCACATCGGCGACACTGCCCCTTTCAGCGGTAAATGAAGTCGCGGAAACGCAAATCCAGCCACGCATTTCACAAATTCCAGGGGTTGCTCAGGTCAATATTTATGGTGCGCAGAAGTATGCGGTGCGTGTTCTCGTTAATCCTGATGCTGTGTCCGCCCGTGGCCTCACGCTCGATCAGGTGCGCACGGCAGTTCAGGCCGCAAATTCTAATTCTCCTGTCGGTACACTTTTGGGTGAGCGCCAACGCCTCACGATTGACGCAACAGGACAACTTACACGCGCAGCGGACTATCAAAATCTGATTGTTTCTCAACGTAATGGTGTGCCTATTCGTCTGGAAGATGTTGCACAAGTGGTTGATTCAGTTGAGAATAATCAAACAGCAAGCTGGTTCAATGACCAGCGTGCGATTGTTTTGGCTGTGACACGCCGCTCAGATGCAAACACGGTTGATGTCGTACGTCAAATTCGTGACCGTCTCCCAGAGTACAATGCACTGATCCCAGCGGCTGCTGAACTCAGGATCATCAATGATCGCTCAATTCCCATCCAGCAATCCATTGATAACGTGTTGCAAAAGCTTGGCTTTGCAACTCTGTTTGTGGTGTTGGTGATTTTCGTGTTTCTCAAAAAAGTATCAGCCACGCTAATTCCCGCCATTACATTACCGATCTCACTCATCGGCACGTTTTCATTTATGTATTTGCTTGGTTATTCGATTGATAACATTTCGCTTCTTGCATTGGTTGTCGCGGTGGGGCTTGTGGTCGATGATGCAATTGTCGTGCTTGAAAATATCGTTCGTCACATTGAAATGGGCAAAAAACCTTTTGAGGCTGCGATTATTGGGTCGCGTGAAATAGGTTTTACGATCATCTCCATCACGCTCTCACTTGTGGCCGTATTCATCCCTGTTCTTTTCATGGGCGGGGTTGTGGGGCGTGTTTTTAATGAATTCGCAGGTACAATTTCTGTGGCGATTCTGGTTTCTGGTTTTGTCTCTCTCACACTCACACCGATGATGTGCGCAAGACTGTTAGGTGGCTACGTTCATCACGCAGATAAACCGCCTTCAAAATGGGAGCACTTCGTTGACCGCATGCTTAACGGCATGACAAACGCCTATCGCCGCTCGCTGGATGTGACGCTGCGCTGGCGATTTTCTGTCATGCTCTTAACGTTGCTTACAATTGGACTAAGCGTTTATCTTTATATGATGATTCCAAAAGGGTTTTTTCCACTTGAAGATACAGGCTTGATCCGCTCCTCTACTGAAGGACCTGCCGATACGACTTATGAGGCCATGGCTGAACGGCAAAAACAGGTTATGGCCATTATTTCTAAAGATCCTGCTGTTGAATATATAACAAGTAACGTCGGGGGATTTAATTCTGTCAACACGGGATTTGTTTTTATTGCCCTCAAGCCTCGTGAACAGCGTGATAGCATGGAAGCGATAACGTCTCGTTTGCGCAGTCAGACCAGTGTTATTCCTGGTATCACCACGGTTTTCCAACCGGTTCAAAATATAAATCTCAATGCAGGACGGTCTTCACGTGCAGCTTATCAATATTTACTACAAGGCAATGACCTTAATGCTCTATTCGAGGTTGCGCCCCGTCTCGTTGATCAACTCAAGCTCTCTCCCCTTTTGCGTGATGTGGGTGTTGATCTTCAAATTCGCAATCCTCAGGTGACAGTCGATATTGATCGTGAGCGCGCTGCAAGTCTTGGCATTAGCGCAGATCAAATTCGCACAACACTCTACAACGCTTTTGGGACACGCCAGATTGCGACAATTTTCACTGCCTCAAATGATTATCAAGTCATTATGGAAGCGGATCGCACCTATCAGAATGATCCAGCAGTACTCTCACGCTTATTATTGCGCACCGCAAATGGACAGAATGTTCCGATGGAGGCAATTGCAAAAATTGTTCCCACTGTAGGGCCTCTTTCTGTCACACGTATTGGCCAACAACCTGCAGTGACTATTTCATTTAATACCGCGCCCAATGTATCGTTAGGCGAAGCGGTGGATGCCATTCGCGCTATCGAGCGTCAAGTCAATCTACCATCGAATGTGAGTTCAACATTTGGAGGTTCTGCGCAACTCTTTCAAGATTCGCTTAAAGGCCAAGGCCTCCTTATTCTCGCTGCTGTGCTTGTAATTTATATCGTGCTTGGCATTTTATATGAAAGTTACGTGCATCCCATTACGATTCTTTCAGGGTTGCCATCAGCAGGTTTGGGTGCGCTTTTATCGCTCATGGCTTTTGGTATGGATTTGTCAGTCATTGCTATTATCGGCATTTTGATGCTTGTCGGTATTGTTAAAAAGAACGCAATCATGATGGTAGATTTTGCCATCGAACAACGCCGCGAAGGTAAAAACGCCGTTGATGCGATTTATGAGGCCGCTCTTGTGCGTTTCAGACCGATTACCATGACCAGTTTTGCTGCGATTTTTGGTATTTTACCGATTGCAGTTGCAACAGGGACAGGGACAGAGTTGCGCCAGCCGTTAGGGGTTGCCGTTGTGGGGGGATTAATCGTTTCACAGTTACTAACACTCTATATCACACCCGTGATTTATATTTACCTTGATCGTGTTGATAGCTGGTTCAAAGGCAATAAGGACGTTGAGGGAATTCAAAAGTGATAACCCCGTTGTTCATTCCAAGAAAAAAGCGGCTTAAAAGCCGCTTTAAATATTTTTGAATGATAACACAAATTAGTGAACGGCTTTAATTTTTGAAATAAAGTTTTTGCTTTTTTCGTGCTGAGGATTATCGAAGAACTCATTGGGTGTGTTGATTTCAACAATCTGTCCCTGATCCATAAGAACGACACGATCGGCGACACGACGTGCAAAGCCCATTTCGTGTGTTACAACGATCATGGTCATCCCGTCTTCAGCAAGCTGAACCATTGTATCAAGCACTTCACCCACTGTTTCAGGATCAAGTGCCGAGGTTGGCTCATCGAACAACATGATTTTAGGCCCCATGCACAATGAACGCGCGATCGCAACACGTTGTTGTTGACCACCCGAAAGCTGCCCAGGAAATTTGTGTGCCTGCTCAGGAATGCGAACTTTCTTAAGAAAGTGCATCGCAATCTCTTCTGCATCTTTTTTGGGCATTTTCTTAACCCAGATCGGGGCAAGAGTAAGATTTTCCATAATCGTCAAATGTGGAAAGAGATTAAAGTGTTGGAACACCATCCCCACTTCACGACGAATACCATCAATCCGTTTGAGATCTTCCGTAAGCTCAACACCGTCAACGATGATCTGACCTGCCTGATGCTCTTCTAAGCGGTTGATACAGCGGATCATTGTTGATTTACCCGAGCCAGACATGCCCAGAACAACCACCTTTTCACCGCGTTTTACGCTCAAATTCACATCACGCAACACATGGAATTCTCCATACCATTTGTTGACGTTGATCAATTCAACCGCAATCTCCCCTTCAACAGGCTTGAGTTTGAGAAGTGAAGCTAGTTTGTTATTTTCACCTGACATGTTTTACACTCACCGTTTGTGCCCTGTTGCAAGACGCTTTTCAATCGCGAGCGAATAGCGTGACATGCCCCAGCAGCAGATAAAATAGAAGATCGCAGCAAAGGCATAACCTGAGTTGCGGGTTGTTGGTGTTGCCCACGTTGGATCAACCAAAGTGGCCTCAACCGTTTTAAGAAGATCAAAAAGACCTACAATAAACACGAGTGTCGTATCTTTGAAGAGAGCGACGAATGTATTGACAACACCCGGAATAACAATTTTGAGCGCTTGGGGCAAAATGATGAGACGCATCATCTGCCAGTAGCCAAGCCCAAGAGACATTGCCCCTTCAAACTGACCTTTAGGCATTGCCTGAAGACCACCACGGACAATTTCAGCCATATAGGCGGAAGCAAACATCGCCACACCAACAAGAGCACGTAAAAGGCGATCAATTGTCACGCCTTCTGGAAGGAAGAACGGCAACATAGTATTTGCCATGAAGAGAACCGTGATTAACGGAACACCGCGCACAAATTCAATGAACGCTATACTGAAGATGCGAACGGCGCGCATTTTGGATCGACGACCTAAGGCAAGTAAAACACCAAAAGGCAGAGAGAAAACGATACCAACAGAAGCCACCACCAGTGTGACCATGATCCCGCCCCAAAGGCTTGTTGTCACAGGCTCTAAGCCGACTGAAGACGCACCGGTCAATAGATAATAGACGGTAATTGGCATCAATACGAAGAAATAGAGCGCTCCAAATCCACGATACGGAATGAGAAAGCGAATAGCATTGTTTTCGCGCGTAATATCTTGTTTCTGTTCCTCTGTTGCATTTGCTGGAATAGGCTTTTTAGGTTGCAACCACAACATCCACACAACACCAAAAGCGAACAAAGCAAATGATAGATTGACGCGCCAACGATGTTCAACAGGGTAAGAGCCATAAATAAAATAGTTCACACGATCAAATACATATGCCCAACATGCCCCTACAGGCCGCCCGACTTTTTCAGGTAAACACACATCACGATCAGAACCTGTCCATACGGCATCGATGATAAAGAATTTAATCATCGACGGAACGATCAGATATATAATGTAGATACTGATCAATGTCAGCGCAATATTGAGAGGACCAGAGAGCATGTTTTTACGAATCCATGCAACAGGTCCACTGACACTCGAAGGTGGCGGTAACTTTGGCGCTTCGCCTGAACGGATATATTTAAGAACAGTTTGCATTTTTTGACCCGATGATGAAGAGGGGGGAAGAGTGTGATCTGTTGCCATGATAAACTCCTAACGCTCCACAATCTTCATTTTCTCGTTGTACAAATTCATGAGGTAAGACGTGATCAGGCTGAGAAGAAGAAACACTGCCATAGTAATACCAATCACCTCAATCGCTTGTCCTGTTTGGTTGAGAACTGTTCCTGCAAAAACTTGCACAAGATCAGGGTAACCAATCGCTACACCAAGTGTCGAATTTTTCGCTAAGTTAAGATACTGACTTGTCAAAGGTGGAATAATGACACGCATCGCTTGCGGTACAACAACAAGATTCAGCGTGTGTTTATGTTTAAGTCCAATTGATTCAGCAGCTTCAGTTTGTCCTTTAGAGACTGCCATAATACCTGAGCGCACTACCTCGGCGATAAAGCCTGCCGTATATGTCACAAGACCTAAAAGTAATGCAAACAATTCAGGAATAACTTGAATACCGCCTGAGTAATTAAATCCAGAAAGTTTTGGATAATTGAGTGTTACAGGTTGCCCTGCCACAAAAAAGGCTAAAACAGGCAGTCCTATGATAAGTCCAAGAGCTGCCCAACCTGAAGGAAACTGTTGACCTGTAGCCATTTGGCGAACGTGTGCCCAGCGTGCGATGGCAATAGCTGCAACAACAGCGACCCCTAGTGCGATCCAAATAAGACCAGAGCCTTCACCAAAGATCGGTTGAGGAGTAAATAAACCACGATTATTGAGGAAGAAACCACCACCAAAAACAAAGGAATCACGGGGTGACGGAAGCGGCTTTAAAACTGCATTGTACCAGAAGAAGAGTTGTAGCAAGAGAGGCAAGTTGCGGATCATTTCAACATAAATCATAGCCATTTGGGCAATGATCCAGTTGCGCGACAAGCGTGCAATACCAACTGTAAAGCCTAAGAGCGTTGCAAAAATAACGCCCACAAAAGCAACCAGAAGCGTATTTGTTAATCCAACCCAAAAAGCACGGCCGTACGTTGATGTTAAATCATATGGGATAAGTGTCTGGCTGATTGCGAAACCCGCTGGATTGTTCCAAAAACCAAGACCCGTTGCAATTTTTGCTGCGCGCAAGTTTGCAATCGCGTTTGTTGCGGCTGCATAAAACAGATACGCGACAACGATGATCAGAAGAGTTTGGAAAAAATAACTGCGGAGCCGAGGATCATAAAGGGGTGATACCTTGGCAGACGTTTGGGCTGAATCACTCGACACGGTCATGTCCTCACAAGCAGAATCTCGGGTGCTCATTTAAAAAAGGCACACTCAAGAAGGGCACGGAATTACAAAAATAAAAGGGATTGTGTTGTATAACACATAAAAAAGGGCTGCTGGGATTACCAACAGCCCTGATTAAGCTTAGCGGATTGGTGCACCGTATTGCAAGCCACCTTTAGTCCAAAGAGCATTTTGTCCACGACGGATTTTCAAGCGAGAAGCTTGACCGACGTTACGCTCGTAAGACTCACCGTAGTTACCAACGGTTTTGATGATGCGGTATGCCCAATCATTTGGGAGACCCATTGCTTCACCGAATTTACCTTCAACACCGAGAAGACGCTTGATTTCAGGATTTTCTGATTTCAGCATCTGATCAACGTTATCTTTTGTAACACCCAGCTCTTCAGCATTGAGCATCGCGATGTGTGCATAACGGACAACGTCACCCCATTGGCTATCACCGTGACGAACGGCTGCACCCAAAGGCTCTTTACTGATAATGTCTGGAAGAATGACGTGATCGTCTGGATTTGTCAGTTTCAAACGCTCAGCATAAAGGCCTGATGCATCTGTTGTGTACACGTCGCAACGACCAGCATCATAAGCTTTAACAGCTTCATCAGCTGTTCCGAATACAACAGGCTGGAACGTCATTTTGTTTGTGCGGAAATAATCTGCAACGTTCAGCTCGGTTGTTGTGCCTTGCTGTGCGCAGATTGATGCACCATTAAGTTCAAGCGCAGAAGAAGCGCCTTGCTTTTTACGCACCATGAAGCCTTGGCCATCATAGTAATTGATTGCTGGAAAATCCAAACCAAGCTGCGTATCGCGAGAAAGTGTCTGTGTTGAGTTACGAGCCAGAACGTCAATTTCACCTGACTGAAGCGCGGTGAAACGATCTTTTGCTGACAGAGGAATAAACTTCACTTTTTCAGCATCGCCGAAAATAGCAGCGGCAACAGCGCGACAAAGATCAACATCAAGACCTGACCATTTTCCTTGTGCATCAGGAACACCAAAGCCAGCTAGACCAGCGTTTGAACCACACTGTAGTGTGCCGCGTGTTTTAACTGTATTGAGTGTGTTTGATGATGGTTGTGCGTTCGCTGTTGTAGCGGCAACTATAGCTGCAACACCAAGAGCAATCGAAGTGATCGATTTCTTCATGACTGATTGAACTCCCTAAAAGTATTTTGTGACATGCACGACATGTGCAGACATGCTGCTGCTCGCTATCCCAGAATAGTGAGGCAGCCCGATGGATCACCACGATGTTATTAATCTTTCGTTTACACCTGTGGCGTTTGTATGGAATGCGACTTTGTCTCTCAGGTCAAGACAAAAAAATGAAAATTTAAAAATTAACACAATTTTTAAGTTACATTTGACTTTACTCACATTTTTAAATGGGAGAATTTTAGTCTCATAAAATGACGAGGCTATATGTTTTGAAAATAAAAAAATCCATATTTTTAAGACAATAACGCTTGTTGCAGCTTCATTTTTTACACTAGGCTTCACTGGCTCAACAGCGTGTTTAATCCTTTTAAAACTGTTTGGAAGTGTTTTTATGTCAGATCATAGTAATTTTAAAAATGATTATTCACATGGCATATCAACGCGTTGTGTGAATGCGGCTCGCAAAACGGATGAACAGTTCGGTTTTATTAATACCCCAATTTATCGTGGCTCTACAGTTTTGTTTCCTTCAATGGAAGCGCTTCTTAAGAATGAAAATGATTACACCTATGCGACTAAGGGTACACCTACTATACGCGCGCTTGAAGAGGCTTGGACTGAACTGACACAGGCCAGAGGAAGCGTGATCACGTCGTCCGGATTATCAGCCTGTGCACTTGCATTACTCTCATGTTTAAGTACTGGCGATCACCTGCTGATAAGCGATTCGGTTTATGAGCCGACACGCCAGTTCTGCGACCGTGTTCTCAAACGCATGGGGATTACCACCACATACTATCCACCGCTGATCGGCGCTGGGATAAAAGAGATGTTCCAAGATAATACGAAAGCGGTTTTCACCGAATCACCTGGCTCACAAACTTTTGAAATTCAGGATATTCCCGCGATTGCTGATGTGGCTCATGCACACAATGCGATGGTCTTGCTTGACAACACATGGGCAACGCCGCTGTTTTTTTCTCCTCATGAGAAGGGTGTTGATCTAGCCATTGACGCTGGCACCAAATATTTAGGCGGTCACTCAGACATTCTTCTGGGTCAGATTTCAGCCAGTGAGAAAGCATGGCCCATGCTGCGGCGTACTTTCGATGCTTTTGCCATGTGCGCTGGACCAGAAGATGCATTTCTTGCCTTAAGAGGCTTGCGCACTTTGCCTTTACGTATACGAGAATCTGAAAGACAGGGATTGCGAATTGCAACATGGCTCAAAGCACGCCCAGAAGTTTCAAAAGTACTTCACCCTGCCCTGCCCGATTGCCCCGGACACGATGTGTGGAAGCGCGACTTTAAGGGATCAACAGGATTATTTTCAGTGATTCTCAAACCCGTTACGATGGATGCGCTCGCTGCGATGCTCGACGGTCTTAAGCTCTTTGGCATGGGTTACTCATGGGGCGGGTATAGTAGTCTTGTTATCCCTTTTGATATTCGCGCTTCGCGTACATCGGAACGCTGGGTATCGGAAGGACCATGTTTACGCTTTCAAATTGGCTTAGAGGATGCGGATGACCTTGAAGCCGATCTCATGCAAGGGTTTGAGCGCTTGAATGCTCATGCAGGACATACATCATCATGAGCCGTGTACTGCTCATCGTACTTGATTCTGTCGGGATTGGTGGAGCCGAAGATGCAGCGCACTATGGTGATGAAGGCGCTGACACTGTTGGACATATTGCACAAGAATGCGCGGCAAGACGTGCTGACAAACAAGGCGTACGCTCTGGAGCGCTGTATTTGCCAAATCTTGCAAGCCTTGGATTGATCGAAGCATGCACTGCATCAACGGGGAGACGCCCCCCAATCATTCCTGTTGCTGCTCCTCTCAAGGGGCTATGGGGTTATGGAGTTGAAACATCTGTTGGAAAAGATACGCCTTCAGGCCATTATGAAATTGCGGGTGTGCCTGTGCTTGAAGCATGGGGCACTTTTCCAAACATATATCCAGCATTTCCCCCCTCGCTCACTAACGTGCTTATGAATGAAGCAGGTTTAACAGGTTTACTGGCAAACTCCCACGCTTCGGGTACGCAAATCATTGATGACTTAGGTGAACTGCACATCAAAACAGGATACCCGATCATTTACACCTCGGTTGATAGTGTTGTGCAAATTGCGGCACATGAAGAGGGTTTTGGTTTAGAACGTTTATATAATGTATGCCGCATTGCGCGACGATTGTGTGACCCGCTACGCGTGGGGCGAGTGATTGCACGCCCATTTATTGGCTCGGTGGAAACAGGCTTTAAACGCACAGGAAACCGTCGTGATTTTGCGATGCCGCCCCCTGCCCCAACGCTCCTTGATCATTTAACACAAGCAGGGCGCGACGTCATAACGGTGGGTAAAATCGGTGATATTTTCGCACATCGCGGTACAGGAACTGAAATACGGGCACACGGCAACGATCATGTGCTTGATGCAACACTTCAGGCATTCAAAGGGTTTGCGGACGGCGGTTTGGTTTTTGCAAACTTGCTCGATTTTGATACTGAATATGGCCATCGACGTGATGTGCTGGGTTATGCACACGCGCTCGAATCTTTTGATAAGCGCATACCTGATATTTGGAGTGTTTTGAAAGATGGCGATACCGCTATCATTACCGCTGATCACGGCAATGATCCGACATGGCAAGGCACAGATCACACCCGCGAACATGTTCCAATTCTCATATTTGGCTCGCACATTCAGGCTGGAAGCATCGGTCGTCGCGAAACGTTAGCGGACATTAGTGGTTTTATAAAAGAAGCACTTGGAATGATTTAAAAAATATTTAATAATCTTTAATTGCTAAATAAATACGCGTAACGGCTGCATATCTATAGCTTAGCAAAGAATAAGATGTTTAAAAAAGAAATACGCGCAACGTAACTCCTGTTGCAATCGATAAAATGAAGCAGATTTTACTATCGGAGTGTAATAATATCACGATTTAAAAGTATCAGGGGAATTTTCTAGGTTATAAACCTCACGTCCACCAACAAAAGTGCGTGTCACCCGTCCATCCATGCGTGACTCATCAAAGGGTGAGTTTTTCGCCTTTGACCAAAGTTTCGTTTTATCACAAACCCAAGCTGCATCAGCATCAAACACAATCACATCCGCAGGTGCGCCAATACTCATTCGCCCAGCTTCCAATCCAAGCAGTTTTGCAGGTTTAAGACTCATTGTCGCCCACAGTTGTGGCAAGCTGATGTGTCCTGCAATCACCAGTCTGAAAGCTGCGCTCAGCAATGTTTCCAGCCCTAGAGCGCCATAAGCCGCTTCTGAAAATGGCAGACGTTTTGTCTCAACGTCTTGCGGATTATGATCAGAAACAATCACATCAATTATGCCTTCGCGCAGTGCTTCAACAAGGGCAAGTCGCTCGTCTTCATCACGCAAGGGGGGAGATAACTTGAGAAAAGTACGATAATCACCAATGTCATTCTCATTGAGAGTCAATGAGTTAATCGAGACACCGCATGTTACAGGCAAAGACGCTTTTGCACGCCGCATCACATCGACTGAGTCAGCGCATGAGATCATGGCAGCGTGATAACGCGCACCTGTTAAGCCTGCCAGACGCACATCGCGCGCGAGCATAATTGTTTCCGCTTCTTTCGGAATGCCGGCAAGACCAAGGCGCATTGCCCTCTCACCTTCATTCATAACACCGTGCCCTGCAAGCAATGGATCTTCAACATGATGCATGATGAGTGCATCAAAATCACGGGCATACGTCATCGCGTGACGCATCACCATAGGATGCGTAATCGCTTTAGCACCATCGGTGAAGGCAATAGCACCTGCTTCTTGCATAAGTCCGATTTCAGTCAACTCACGCCCTTGTAATCCTTTTGTGATCGCCCCCGTGGGAAGAATATTAACAATAGACGTATCGCGTGACCTACGGCGCACAAAGTCAATCGTGGGTGCTTCATCAAGTGCGGGCAAGGTATCGGGCATACATATGCAGGTTGTTACACCTCCCGCCGCCGCCGCCTCTCCTGCTGTTTTGAATGTCTCTTTATAAGGCCCACCCGGTTCACCAATAAAGACACGCAAATCAATCAAACCAGGGGCAATCACCTGTCTATCAACATCAATGATGAGGGTCTCATCAGGACAGTTTAATGCACTTATATGAGCACCAACATCAGCAATATGACCGTCTATCATCAACAAGCCGCCGTGTGTTTCGCTGACCGTTTCTGGATTAATCAATTGCCCATTCACCAAAGCAATAGGACGCAGATCATCACGGCGTTTTTCGCGCATCTGGTTCATGATGTCACCCCTTGACGCGCGGTTGTCACAAGCACCTCAAGCACGGCCATGCGCACCGCAACACCCATTTCAACTTGCTCGCGAATAAGGGATTGCGCACCATCAGCAACATCGGTTGCAATTTCAATGCCGCGATTCATAGGCCCTGGATGCATGACAAGTGCATCAGATTTAGCCTTATTGAGTTTATCCTGCGTGAGACCAAAGAAGTGATAATATTCCTTTGCTGAGGGAATATATGATCCCTCCATCCGCTCACGTTGCAAACGGAGCATCATCACAATATCAGCATCTTTTAAGCCCTCATCAAGACGCGTATAGACCTCAACGCCCAAGCGCCCTAAATCACGTGGCAACAGCGTTGAAGGGCCAATGAGACGAACGCGCGCACCCATCGCTGACAATAATAAAAGATTGGATCGTGCGACGCGCGAATGAAGAATATCCCCGCAAATAGCCACGATTAAACCTTCAATGTGTCCTTTGTTACGTCGGATGGTGAGAGCATCAAGCAGTGCTTGTGTAGGATGCTCATGCGCACCATCACCTGCGTTGATCACTGCGCAGTCGACTTTATTGGCAAGAAGTTTAACCGCCCCCGCAGCATGATGACGCACGACAATGACATCAGGGTGCATCGCGTTCAGGGTTGCTGCGGTATCAATAAGTGTTTCGCCTTTTTTAAGCGAAGAATTCCCCACCGCCATATTCATCACATCAGCACCTAAGCGCTTTCCAGCAAGCTCGAATGAGGCTTGCGTGCGTGTTGAGGCTTCAAAAAAAAGGTTGATCTGCGTGCGGCCACTTAAGATTGTTGCTTTTTTCTCTTGTTGCCGATTGATTTCAACCCAGCGCTCTGCGCGATCAAGCAAATCCGTAATTTCAAGCGGATTAAGTCCTTCAATTTCAAGAAGGTGACGCTTGGCAAATAGGGTGGGAGAAGCGTTATACATCGTTTGCCTTATTAGCATTGCACTTTGCTCAGGAGCAAGTTCGCTTCAGCTTAAAGTCAGTTGATAACTTATAAACTGTTAGGCTGGCACAGCACTTTCACGCATCGCCAACCCAGCCGTAATGTATCCACCCACTAAACCTACAAACACAAATAGTGCTAAGGTCAACCAAACCGCAGATGTTATGGGTGCTGTCTCTGCGACCGCCTCCCGCATAATGAGTGTACGTGGAATAATGAGCGGTGCATCAACACCGTCTACGCTAAGCCGCCCTGCCCGCACGACCGGATAAGACGATGCTACAGCTGAGGCAACTTTTATTCCTAAACCTCCAGAAGCTGATGTTTGGCGAAGCTCTGGCGCTGACATTTTAAGCACAGCGACAGTGACCAATGGCTGCTTAAGAAACTGATCACGACGTGTTTTCGCGGCTTGAATATCGCGTTCTAAACGCTCAATCTCTTTTTGCACAATCCCTTCATTGCCACGCAAAGCTTCAATTTCAGCTCGCAAAAGTAATTCGCGCGAAGTTGAAAATTGACGCATTTTTTCGTCGGCTTCACGTATAGCTTTCAATGTTAAATCACGCTCCCCCATAAGTGTTTTAAGGTCAGGATGTCCCTCACCAAGTGCTTTAGTTTGTTGTTGTTCAAGTCTGATCAAATCAGTGTATTCGTTTTTCAGCCAGCGCAAACTTTCATAAGGAAGTTCATTTACTGGAATCGTCGAAATTTCACGCACAGTTTTTTGTAACTCATTACGCAAACGGAATTCGCGCTGCCCTTTATCACTCCGATAGTCTTGAATACGTTGTCGTGCGCTCTCAAGTTGGCGCTCAAGAGCACTAATTGCGTCAGTTTGTGCGCGGGCAATATCGCTGCGTAATTCGGCAAGAGCTGCATCAATGCGCGCACTACGATCTATATAATTGATCACACGCTCAGCAAACGGTGGCTCAATGACATTTGGACGCGTATCTTTATCTGTTTGCCGTTCAATGCGCATGAGACGTGGTACAAGTTGTTGCATTTCCAAGTAGCCACGCACGACCACATTCGCAAGGCGCACCGCACGTCCACGATCAGCCGATATAAACGTAACACGCAGAACATGGGGCTTGTCAGGCATTGACTCAACTTTAATGCGCCCACGTAACACGCTTAAAATCAATCCGATAGGATCGCGGATTTCAGTATAATCCAGTTTATTTGGATAAAATAACTCTTTGATGGGATTAAGCAAAAGCGACTTAGGGCGATTGCGATTTTCAACAAGCTGAATAAACTCTGGCTCTTGCATCAGCTTTTCTGCATCAATCAACCGCCTCAAGAGGCGGTCAGATGTAACCATATCCATCTCGCTGAGGATTTCACGAGTGATTTCCGCTTGAGGTCTTACAAGACCCGTCATAGGGGTGAGCCCATCTGTCTGAAAGTGAGGCCCTAAATCCAGATAAGCATGAGCGCGATAGAGTGGAGTTTGCAAGCCTGCAATAAGAATTCCAATGCCGCAAAGCAGAGCCATAGTGAGAACAAAAGCCGCAACACCCCGCGCAAAACGACGTGCTTCAGGGGGAACAAACGGTTCTGCTGGCTCATCAACCAGCAGGGGATGCACTTTACGCCGCCGCCACCCAAAAACCATTTCACTCATCCATCAACGCAAAACAAAACAAGCGGTATAACACTATGACAAGCGTAGCATACCACAATAATTAAAACATTTTTAAGTTATATACCCCTCACATTTGAAGAGTTGGTGTCTGAAGTATTTTGAAGTTATCGGATAGGCGGTCAACCCATAATCGTGCTTTTTGCGGAAAAGTGGTATTCAGGAAGCCAAGGATGGCCTTCACG
>JBIKVP010000080.1:0-8831 GCA_044356745.1 Beijerinckiaceae bacterium
CTCCTGCCGTTGATCCGGTTCTAAAAGCGTACCCATACCAAATTGGAATCAAAACAACCTTAATAAAAAGATAACGCCAACTCTTCACTCACGAGGGGTATAGTTTAGTTCAACATATGTGATTCTGCCTGAAACGTCCTTTTTCCAGACATACATGACATAATCAGGACGTGTTATATCACCTTTTTTGTCATAGGAGATATCGCCGATCACAGTTTTGAAAGGCTGTCCTGAACGCATGACCTCAGCCATTTTCTTGGGATCGACTGAATTAGCACGTTTAGCCGCTTCTGCCATAATCTGTACTGATGCATAAGAGTATAATGTGTAGGCTTCAGGATTGACACCTTTAGTTGCGTATTTAGCAACGATGTCTTTTGCCTCGGGGCGTTTGCGTGGATCGGGTGAGAATGTCATAAGCGTGCCTTCAACACCTGAACCGCCAATGCTAGCAAATTCATCCGATGTGATTCCATCACCGCCCATCAATACAGTTTTCAGACCTTGATCGCGCATTTGACGCACGATAAATCCGCCTTCGGTGTGTAATCCGCCCCAATATAATAAATCAGCTCCCGTGGCCTTAATCTTAGAGACAAGTGCAGAAAAGTCTTTTTCACCCGTATTGACACCCTCATAGAGAACCTCTTTTAAGCCCCCCGCGTTCAGTGCTTTGCGTGTTTCATCAGCAAGTCCTTGACCATACGTCGTTTTGTCATGAACGATTGCGATTTTTTTGTCTTTCATATTTTTAAGAATGTAATTGGCTGCAACAGCGCCTTGCTGATCATCTCGACCACAGGTGCGGAACGTATTCCATAAACCGCGTTCCGTAATTTTAGGATTTGTGGCTGAAGGAGTGATCATCAGCATCCCATTTTCAGCATAAGCCTCTGATGCAGGCATTGTTACGCCTGAGTTAAAGTGCCCGACGACAAGTTTGACGCCATCTCCTGCGAATTTATTTGCAATAGATACACCTTGTTTTGGATCGCCGGCATCATCACCAACAGATAGTGAAAGTTGTTGTCCCAAAATGCCACCTGAAGCATTTAAATCTGCAACAGCTTGTTCTGCACCATTTTTGAGTTGTGCACCAAATGCTGCATTTGAACCTGTGATTGGCCCTGCAACGCCAAGCTTAAGCTGTGCATAAGCGGGGGTTCCTAAGGTCAACGCTAATGCTGTGCTCAGAACAGCTGCAAAGCTTTTAAAAGGTAATTTTTTCATCATTTCATTCCCCTGTGAGATGCATTGAGTTTCAATGCAAGTCTGACATAAATAAGCGATGTGCTTTTAAGCACCTCGCGCAAAGCAAATCGAGGTTGAGTCGTTTTTTCACAAGCATTTTTGCTAAGCAGCGACTCAATATTCCCGATTTCCTCAGGGTAGACTAAGCCTTTTAGCGAATCTGTCATGTGAAATTTATCACCTGTGAGGTGATGATGTCGGGACTTTAAAAGTTAAGCTGTAGAAGCTGTTTTTGTATAGGTTTCATCAAAAGAATAACCAGCCCCGCGAACTGTGCGGATTGGATCGCGTTCATCATGACGACTTAATATTTTACGTAAGCGGCCGACGTGAACGTCAACGGTGCGTTCATCAATTTCGTTTTCCCGCCCCCATATCGCATCAAGAAGTTGCGTGCGTGAAAAAACACGCCCCGCACTTTCCATTAAATGTTCGAGTAGACGAAATTCCGTGGGGCCAAGGTGAATATCGCGTCCGGAGCGGGTAACGCGATGCGTTTCACGATCAAGAACAAGATCGCCTATATCCAGTCTGTTCGCAAGTTTTGCGGGCTTGCTGCGTCTTAGCAAAGAGCCAATACGTGCAATTAGCTCAGGAACAGAAAATGGCTTGACGACATAATCATCAGCGCCATTCGCTAAACCGCGCACCCGCTCATTCTCTTCACCGCGTGCAGTCAACATAATGATGGGCAGTGATTTTGTTTCCTCACGCATCCGCAACCGGCGACATAACTCAAAACCTGAAACGGCAGGCAGCATCCAGTCGAGAATAACAAGATCGGGAGTTTCTTCACGTAAACGCTCTTCAGCCTCATCACCACGTGTAATCACTTCAACCTGATAACCAGCCGATTCCAAATTATAACGCAACAATAAGCCGAGAGACTCTTCATCCTCAACAACGAATAATCGTGTTTTTGAGACAACTTGCGGCGGGGGCATGATTGACGCTGAAGACATGATGGAACCTCATGATTGTTTTAGTTGAGCGAATTACACAACTGTCCCGCGTCAATTGTCATTAACCCACTAACCCGATAGGGCCGGTTGCTTCGGTGGTTGTGTCGCGTTTTGGTCTATCTGTTGGAAGCGCTTGCCCTGTAACGACATAATGGATCGTCTCGGCAATATTTGTTGTATGATCACCGATACGCTCAATATTTTTAGCGGCGAAAAGAAGATGCGTGCAAAATGAAATATTACGTGGGTCTTCCATCATGTACGTCAGCAGTTCACGAAACAATGAGGTGTAAAGGCTGTCAATTTCGCCATCACGCTGCCAGACGTCCATCGCCTTGTCATTATTGCCTTCTGTATAGGCATCAAGCACATCTTTGAGTTGACCAAGCACAAGATTGCTCATGTGTTCAACGCCTTTAATGATTTTGTGCGGATGAAACTGTCCTGCGACAATAACAACGCGCTTACCAACATTTTTCGCTAAATCGCCGACGCGTTCCAAATCACTAGCAATACGGAATGATGAAACAATGTTGCGTAAATCCGTAGACATTGGCTGACGCCGCGCGATGGTGAGAACAGCCTTTTCTTCAATCTGACGTTGAAGTGTATCAAGGCGCGGATCCATCGCAATCACGGCTTGCGCAAGGGCAATATCACGTGTTGCAAGCGCTTGGGTCGCGTCTGACAACATGCGCTCAGCAATGCCGCCCATTTCAGAGAGCATTCGGCGCAATGTTTTGAGATCTTCGTCGAAAGAACTCATGATATGTTCTGACATAATACGTCCCCTTAGCTTATCGTCTTTTTAAATCAGCGCGATAGTCGTTTAACCAATACGGCCTTCAATATAATCGCGGGTCAACTTATTTTCTGCGGCGGTGAAAATCTTATCCGTATCGCCGGCTTCAACCAAATGTCCCATGTGAAAGTAAGCCGTTTTATCAGAGACACGTGCCGCTTGAGCCATTGAGTGTGTGACAATGATGATTGTGAAGTTTGTTGCAAGCTCTTCAATCAAGTTTTCGATAATGCCTGTAGCAATGGGATCAAGCGCTGAACATGGCTCGTCCATCAAAATCACTTCTGGACTAACAGAAATTGCACGCGCGATACACAAACGTTGTTGCTGGCCACCAGACAAACTTGTTCCAGGTTGGTGAAGACGATCCTTCACTTCATTAAACAAGCCAGCCTTTTGCAAGCTGTTGACAACAATTTCCTCTAAATCTTTGTCACCACGTGCAATGCCATGAATACGGGGGCCATAAGCGACGTTTTCAAAAATTGATTTTGGAAACGGGTTTGGCTTTTGAAACACCATGCCGACGCGGGCGCGAAGTTGCACTACATCCAGCGAACGATTGTAAATGTCTTCACCATCAAGCAAAATTTCACCGGTGACGCGGCACGAAGGTATCGTGTCATTCATACGATTAATTGAGCGCAAAAATGTCGATTTCCCACATCCAGATGGACCAATAAACGCTGTGACTGAGCGCTCAG
Source organism: Beijerinckiaceae bacterium (assembly GCA_044356745.1). Taxonomy (GTDB): domain Bacteria; phylum Pseudomonadota; class Alphaproteobacteria; order Rhizobiales; family Beijerinckiaceae; genus JBIKVP01. Next base: position 3,720 of record JBIKVP010000080.1, read on the forward strand.
GAATATCAATCGACACATCTTTAAGGGCGTGTTTGTCGCCATAAAATACATTCACACCCCGTGCGCGAACGCGGGTAAGTTTCTCATTTGCAGCATCAGGTTGAGCGTTGGCAAGTGGCATAGTCACAGGAGCCTCTGGGGTTGGATTAATCAAGGGTTGTGTATCGTTCGAGGGCGCAAGTGATGTTGCACCAGACTTTTGTTGAGACAATGATGTCAAACCCATAGTGCATACTCCTCTTCACGCCAAAAAAATTAATTTAAAAGATGCTAATGTTACCAACGTCGCTCATATTTTTTCCGTAAAACCACCGCAAGCATGTTCATGCTGATCATAAATAAGAGCAGAATGATAATCGCACCCGCTGTTTTGCTCTGAAAGGCCGCTTCAGGAAAATCTGCCCACATAAAAATCTGAACGGGGATCAACGTTGCAGCATCTGTAAAACTTTGTGGCACATCGACCAGAAACGCCACCATTCCAATCATGAGAAGAGGGGCGGTTTCACCCATTGCACGTGCCATACCGAGGATAGTTCCTGTGAGAATTCCCGGTACTGCTAGGGGAAATATATGATGGAACACAGCTTGTTGATGTGATGCGCCAACGCCTAACGCGGCTTCTTTAATCGATGGAGGCACAGAACGGAGCGATGCACGAGTTGCAATAATAATAACAGGCATTGTCATAAGTGCTAAAACCAAACCACCAACGACAGGGGCAGAACGAGGCATGCCAAATGCATTCAGAAAAATAGCCAAGCCCAGCAAACCAAAGATAATCGAAGGAACAGCGGCTAGATTATTGATATTAACTTCAATGATTTCTGTAAAACGATTTTTAGGTGCAAATTCTTCAAGGTAAATCGCAGCGCCCACACCAAGCGGAAAAGAAATCAACATTACGATAAAGAGAGTGAGAAAAGACCCCACAACAGAAACCCACACACCAGCTTGCTCTGCTTCACGGCTTGCGCCTTGTGTGAAAAATTCATAGGACAAGGATTGCTTCACGAGCCCTTTATCTTTGAGGGCATCAAGAAAGGTAATTTCGCGATCAGTGAGTTTTCGTGATGTTTCTGGAAGATCAATTTTTTGAATACGCCATGTACCGTTGGCGGCTGCTGTATCCGATGTCAATGCAATTATAATCTCACCTGTTGCCTTGGTATTTTCAACAGATTTCAAACGGATAACGCCACCATTGACATGAACAAGGTAGCTTGAGATTTTATCATCAAGATCACGTACTTGTCCGGCTGTTTTGATTTTCTCATCAAACGCAGCAATATCAGTTTGCAGCAATTGCACGGTGCTGGTTAAGCCACTCACTTCTTCCCTTAAACGCGATTGTGTAGCACCCGTTGCGCTTGCAACACGTGCCTCAAGTGCGGTGAGTAGACGACGCTTGCTTTCAAACTGAACAACACTTTTCTGACGTTCCGAAATAAGATTATTGCGAATATCCGCGATGACATTTTCAAAGGAATTTCTTGTCACAGAAAGCGTTACGGTTCCAGATGTTCCTGACAACGAAAGTTCGCCTGACCCTACCTGGCTCGTTTGAGAGGTCACCTTACCCTTATAATAAAGGTCAGCCATACCGTTCACAGGCATGATAAAGCGCTTAACGCCACCGATATCAGAGGGAGATGCAAGCACTTCGCGACGCAAAGCAGTTGAAGAACCTGAAGAAATCATACTGCTGAGAGCACGTTTATCCTGACGCGATGTCGCATTAGGGAAAATGCTATAAAGTGCCTGATTCAGTAATCCATCATAATCAGCATCGCCAATTGTCTTTAGATCACCTGTCCCTTGAGGATCAAGCCCTTGTTTTGACAATGGAATTTCAACAGTGATATAATTTTGAAAAAATGCCGAATAACCGTTCAAGACGATCGTTGATAGAAAAATAACAAGAAACGCAATCGCTGTCATGAGACCTGTAAGCCCCATCAAGCGAAAACGGCGTTCAGCACGATAGCGCGCTTTAACACGCGCACGAGCGCTCTCATTCGTATGCACATCAGTGCGCGAACCTGAAGTATTTGAGGGCAGGGGAGTGGAAAGGCTTGAACTAGTCATACTGTTCCCGATACTTTTTCACGACGCGCAAAGCGATCAGATTGAGAATAAGGGTAATCACAAAAAGAGTGAGTCCGAGGGCAAAAGCAGCCAATGTTTTTGGACTGTCAAACTCCTGATCCCCTGTAAGAAGTGTTCCAATTTGAACCGTAACTGTGGTCACAGCATCAAGGGGATTAAAGGTCAGGTTCGCAGTGAGACCCGCAGCCATCACGACGATCATTGTTTCACCAATCGCACGACTAACCGCTAAAATAAGTGCCGACACAATTCCTGGAAGCGCAGCAGGAAGTACAACTTTTAAAATTGTTTCTGATTTTGTTGCACCAAGCGCGTATGAGCCATCACGCAGGGATTGCGGTACGGCGTTGATCACATCATCAGAGAGTGATGAAACAAAAGGAACGATCATGATCCCCATCACAAGGCCAGCTGCGAGCGCACTTTCAGAAGCAACATTCAAGTTAAGTGACATTCCAACATCACGAATGAATGGTGCAACGGTCAAGGCAGCAAAAAAGCCGTAAACAACTGTTGGAATTCCTGCTAGTACTTCAAGCATGGGCTTGCCAATCGCGCGGACGCGAGGGCTGGCATAATCAGACAAATAAACAGCTGACAGCAAACCTATGGGCGCAGCAACACTCATTGCAATCACGGTAATAAGAAGCGTACCTGTGAGAAGAGGAACAATTCCAAACGCTGCTGATCCCCCTGCCTGATCAGCACGGAAAGCCATTTGTTGCGGCGTCCACTCCAGACCAAACAGAAAGTTGAGTACATTCACGGATTGAAAAAAGCGCAATGTCTCAGTGATAAGGGATAAAATGATCCCGATTGTTGTCAGGATTGCCACGCCTGAAGCAATAAAGAGAAGGACTTTTACGAAACGCTCAACACGATGACGCGCCCGAAATGCAGGTGTAATCATACGGCTACTGTAAGTATAGCCTACAGTAAGAAGCGTTGCTAAAATGACAGCTATAAGTACATTTGCAATCAGTTTAATAGTGCTTAAGCTCGATGCCATGCTTTGCACAAGTGGATCAATTGTCCCTGTTGCAGAACCAGCCATGGCCGATAGCACATTACGCCAAACACCATCACGTTGCGCATCGCCTAATCCTTCAAGCTGTGTCGCGTGTTGTGAAAGCACATAAGACTTTTCTATTGCGGCACCAAAAATCGCCCACAATAAAAAAACAATCAACGCTGGCATGATCGTTAGAATTGCGACCCAAGCGCCATGATATCCGGGAAGAGAATGAAATTCGAAATGAGATTGATGTGGTGCAGACGCTAAAGCAACAGCTTTGCGTTCACCCGTTTTGTAACTTGCATATGCAAGGATCACGAGAGCAATGAAGCCAATCTGAAAAACAAGCGCTGTCATAACGCGATCCTGAGTTTGCTAAAGTATTGAACGTGTATTTATCATGTAGGAATATTATATTTTGATTTAAGCGAAGAATCTCAAGTGAAGATTGACACATAAGATCCTTCGCTAAGTTCATAACGACTTTAAATTATATTCCAGCGCCAGAGAACACTGTTCCAGCTTGAGAAGCTTTTGAAACCTCTTCAAACTCTTTTTGCGGCAGTGGAACAAGACCTTTTTTCTCCAGATATCCACCACTACCCATTGCTGCTTTAGAAGTATATTCTTTTACGAAATCTTCTAAACCTGGCACAACACCAAAGTGGTTTTTCTTCACGTAAACAAACATTGAACGTGACATTGGATATTTACCTGAAGAAATATCATCAACATTTGGCTCAATATTACCGATCTTTGTACCTTGAAGCTTATCCTGATTTTCCTCGAGGAATGAAAATCCAAAAGCGCCGAATGCATCAGGGTTGCCGACAAGTTTCTGAACAATCACGTTATCGTTTTCACCAGCTTCAATGAAAGCGCCATCTGAGCGAATTGCCATGCATTTTTTAGGATCAATTTTAACGTTCAAACGCTTTTCAGCCTGCTTACAACCCGCTTCTAAACCGAGTTCGTTGAATGAATCGCGCGTACCAGATGTCGGAGGAGGGCCAAGCACTTCGATTTTTTTGTTGGGAAGAGTAGGGGAGATGTCTGACCATTTCATATATGGGTTTTTGATCAGTTGTCCGTCTGCACCAGGTACTTCAGCGGCCATTGCCATGTAAAGCTGCTCAAGCGTCAAAGACATTTGACCGCTCTTTTTACTGTTCGCAAGCACAAGACCATCAAAGCCAATTTTGATTTCAATCAGCTGAGCACCATTTTTTGTGCACTCATCAAACTCTGATTTTTTAATACGACGGGATGCATTGGACGCATCAGGTGTGCTCACACCAACGCCAGAACAGAAAACCTTAAAGCCACCGCCTGTTCCTGTTGATTCAACAATCGGTGTTTTACCTGATTTTTGACCAAACTTTTCCGCAACGGCTGTTGTGAACGGAAATACTGTTGATGATCCAACGACCTGAATACGATCTCGTGCTTGCGCATCGCTGATGTGAAGGCCAGTCAGAACAGCAACTGCACTCGCAGCCATTGTTAGTTTCAGGGTATATGATTTAAGATTCACGCATCGTCTCCTTAGCTGTGACTTTAAAAAAAAATGCTTTCTCAAGCACTATGACACTTAAGGCCTATTCATTGCCGTCTTACGACACTTTCATGACAATTAAATGACAGTGTATATTCAAATATGATATTTATTTTTATTATTTATATTGATTTGACTTCTTAATTTAAATTTTTTAATTGCCCCTTTAATGCAGAATCAATTTTGAGCGATTTACTTAGTGCAAATTATGATATTAGTTCAACGCAAGATCTCATTGATGAATCTATTAAGCGAGGTTCATCGGAAGCACTTGTTGAATGGGATTTAATCCCTGATGAAGACGGCAGTTATAGTAAATATTCTGTCAAATCAGAACTATACCCCTCGTGAGTGAAGAGTTGGCGTTATCTTTTTATTAAGGTTGTTTTGATTCCAATTTGGTATGGGTACGCTTTTAGAACCGGATCAACGG